>DAOUQU010000009.1 GCA_030625445.1 Gammaproteobacteria bacterium | reverse complement strand
TAGGCAGTGCGTTTGAGCTGCACGTCGCGCATCAACTCCAGCTGGTCCTCGTAGATGTGGGCGTTGACGATCTTGTGGTAAGCCTCTCCAGGTTGCTTGCCGGTGATTTGCGCCATCAACTTGAGAAACGTAAACACCTGCACCTGGTTGAAATTTTGTCCAAGCGGCACGTCGCATGAGCGTTGATAGGAGGTCAGGTAGAGACGATCATCCAGCAGGGAGAAGGTGTGGGTGTGCATGCAGGGGCGCAGGCAGCCCAGGTGGAACTCACCCGGATTGTAGAAGCTGAGTATCTCCGCGCGATCATCGATGCCGTTGGTAAGGTCGTCGACGATCTTGCGCAGTTGGTCGATGCTGCCGCCGTCGGGTTTTCGCCAGCTGCGTCCCTGCACGCCGTAGACCCGGCCCATGTCGTCCTCGCCCTTGCGACAGGGGTTGTTCAGCCACGCCTCGTTGTCATTGGCGTTGGCGTCCCAGGTTTTGGTTCCCAGGGCGCGAAAGTCAGCGGCGCTGCTGTAGCCGCGCAGATAGCCGATCAGCTCCGCGATGGCGGACTTCCAATAGCTCTTGCGCGTGGTGACCAGGGGGAACTCGTTGTCAGCCACGTTGTATGTCAGATCGGCATTGATGACCGTCAGGCAGCGCTTGCCGGTGCGCCGGTTCTCGACCCACTCGCCTTCATGAATGATGCGCTCGCAAAGATCCAGATACTGTTTCATGCTGTTTGCCTGTGTCGAGTGTAGGCGATAGCCATGAAGAGCAGGCCGATGAGAATCATCGGCGCAGTCAGCAGCATGCCAACGGTGAGCCATCCACCGGCCAGGTAGCCGATATGGGCGTCCGGCATGCGCACGAATTCAATGGCGAAGCGAAACACGCCATAGCCAAGCAGAAAGAGCCCGGAAACAGCCATCAGCGGGCGCTGTTTGGATGAATAAAACCACAGAATCAGAAACAGCAGCACCCCTTCCAAGGCGGCTTCATAGAGTTGGCTGGGGTGTACCGGGACTGACATGGAGGGGTTGATGCCACTGCCAACGCGCTGACAGAGGTCACCCGCCTTGTCGCACGCAACCTGCATGCCAACGGGAAGAGAGGTCGGGCCGCCCCACAATTCTGCATTGATGAAGTTTGCAATGCGCCCGGCAAGCAGACCGGGGGGTATCAGCGGGGCGACAAAATCCGAGACCTGGAAAAATGTGCGCTGCGTACGTCTGCCATAGAGCCACAGAGCCACAAAAACCCCCAGCATGCCGCCGTGAAATGACATGCCGCCCTCCCAGATACGGAATATCCGCAGCGGATCCTGCGCAATATCACCTAGTCCGTAGAAGAGGATGTAACCGATGCGCCCACCGGCAACCACACCGAGCACGCCATAGAGCAGCAGGTCATCGATTTCGTCGGCCTTCCAGCCGAATTGTGGTTTGCTGCGGGCGCGGTATTTGCCGAGAGCTAGAAAAAGCAGGAAAGCAACCAGGTAGGTGATGCCGTACCAGTGGACCTGGAGTGGACCGAGGCTGAAGGCAATCGGGTCGATATTGGGGAAGGTGAGCATCTAGAACAGTTACATTAGAGTAATTTTCTATAGTTTATCGGAATCGTGTAACGCGCCAGGACTTTTTTCAACCACGAAAGTCACGAAAAGCACGAAAATAAAAAAGCAGCTCGAAAGCTGCTTTTGCCCTCATCACAACCCTCGGCAAACTGCTCCTGCGTTGCTCTACCACCTACATCCATGTAGGCGTCTCCCGGAGGAGATGGTTGTGATGACTTGAGCGATCAATAGCCGCCTTTGCGGGTGCTTTTCGGCAGGCCGGCGATTTTACGCCCCTGTTTGCTGGGCATATTGGGGAAGAGGATATACATATCCTTGCTGCTGGGTTTTTTGCCCCAGATCTTGCCCATATCTTTGGCGATTGTGCGTTCGTTGGGTTCGGCGCCGGCGTTGTTGATGTGCTGCTCGCGCAGATAGTTGACAACATCCCAGTGCTTGTCGGTCATCTCGAGCTCATCAGCTTTAGCGATCTCCGCTGCGACTGCTTCACTCCAGGTGGATGTGTCGGCAAGATAGCCGTCTGCGTCTGCTTCGATTGTTGTACCGTCAACTTCATAAGCCATACTATTTTCTCCTGATTGAATTTCAAGACTACGAAAAATCTGCGCGTTATTTTACGCAATAAAGTGATTCAACGGAAATATCCCACTCGGGGTGGTGGGATTCTTGCGGAATCCTGATCCTGCACAGTATCAAACAATGCGCGGATTTTATAGAAGTCACTCGTTGTTCTCGATATTTTCAACCGCATCTATGCCCTTGTGAGGAATGAAAATGCCGCAACCCATATCCCTGCCGCCGCCGAGTCCATGGTGCTGCAGTTTGACGGACTCCTCTGTATTCAGGTCGGCAAGCATCAGGCTGCGGGTCAGAATCTCACCATCCGGAGTGTGCAGCAGGGTGGTTTTTCCACACAGCGCTTTTTTGATGGTGATGCCGAGCTTTTCGAGCTCTGCCGCCATGCGCTGCATAAAGCGGGTTTCGTCCTCGCCTTCACCCTCGAGACACTGGATGTAGCGGGAGTAGATGGTTCCCTGTTTGCTCAAAGGTTTGCTCTTTGACTTGCCGATGACGAGCTCGCAGCCGTCGATATTAAGCGCTACGCCATGCAGGCGTTGTTGAATCTCAGAGGCGCTCTCTTTGGGAACCCGTAGAGTCAGTTTGGTGCGATGTGAGAGGAGCAGGTGTTCATCGGTGTTGAAATCGGGGCGCTCCCAGCCATGCGCCGAACTGGCGACATGGATGGTGTGCACTGCAATATCGCTGCTCTCGAATATTTCAGGGGCTGCCGCCTTGAGTGCGGTAGAGAGCGCGTGAGCATGATCAACGGGGATCTCGCGGCAGTTGATTGAAAACAGCAGATCAATAACATTGTCGGGAATTATCGTCTCCTTTGACGGCGTGTCATCATTCCAAAACATATTTAAAAAACCTCTGAATAAGTCAAAATTTCATAAGTACTCACGCCAAGACGCTAAGCCCGCTAAGAAAAACCTTTGCGGTCTTGGTGTCTTGGCGAGAGAAAATAATCTTTTTCATGCCTCGTCAGTCTGAGATTTGGTTCCACAAGATCATAGTTTCCTCAACTCGCTTTAAGTTGCTGATGGATGGCTTCGCGATCGATCCACCAGTCGTCCTGGGCAAGCACATCGATAACGTTGCGCAGGCGCACCAGGAATTTATCAGGGTCATTCAGCTCTAATTTTTTGATCCACAAGGAGAACTGTTCCTGGGACTCAACGCCCGAATGGCGGCGCGCCACCCGGCCAAGCAGTTGATTGGAGAAGAACACCAGGCGCTCTTTTTCAGGCCCCTCTGCGGCGCGCGCTTCGGCAAGGTAGAGTGCCGCGACAGCAGCAACAGCGGCGCCATCGGCATCGTCCGGGGTGTCATCAACGATATGACTCAACATGTGAACACTGATTTCGGGGTCGATGGGGAAGGTTACGCCCAGCCAGATGCCGTTGGCCAGTGCAACCAGTGAGTCTGGTTGCTCGCTTTGATAGAGAACGTCACAGGTGTCGGCGGCATCCTCCCATGCCTGCTCGCTGCTGAAGAGCTCAAATGCAGTACGCGCCAATGGCCAGGCCTGCTCACCACGCCCCAGGTGCTGATGAATGCGTGCGATCTCCAGCAGCAGCCCGGCGCGTTCAAGCGCAGGAGCCTGTTCCGGCAGCTGCGCCAGCTTTTGCTCGAGTTCGGGCAGGAGGCCTTCAAGCTGCGCCTGTTCACCGAGATCCTTGTGTAGAGAGTCGGCGGCGCTATCCTCAAGCTTGTTCGGATCGATGTAATCAATCATGGTTTTTCTCACTGTTGGAGCTGAATTGCATCATTTGTTATAACCGCTGAACGAGGCTTCGAGGCGGTCTTCCCACTCCTCCGGAGTATCGAAATAGGGAGGTTTGACGTCCATGCGGAAGAAGCGTTCGCCCTGCTTCGTATACTCCTTGATAGCTTCTTCCAGTTCGTTAAATGATGTGAACTGCTGGTTGGCGATGATGATCTGGCTGAGATTTAACACATTGACTCCTGAAAATATGCTTGCTTGTCAAGTTGATTTTGACGCCTTTCTGAGCAGTTGTTGACGCTGGTCAGGTAAAGCTGAGATTTTAGCTTTTTAGAGATGCGGGTAGTTTATCATCATTTTAGTAACTGCTAATATGTAGCTGAATAGCAACACTGTGTTCAGTGGCGGGTTCATGGGCGCGAGTCAGAGTTGCAAGGCTTTGTGTGCAGTATGGTGTAAGTCTATGCTGATGCGCGCCTGAAATAAAATGATGCTTCGCAGGGTTTTGGAAGCAGCGGTTCCCGGTTGATGACTATCCCTAAAGGGGTAGCAGTATTATAGGGTGCTCCCTCTTTGGTGGAATGTTACAACAGGGAGACTCCAGCTATATTAGCGCCTGTTAATGGGGCACAGGGGAGATTTATCTCTTGCAAACCCTGCAAGCAGTATTTTTTATGGTTTTGCCGGGTGGCGAATCCAAAATATTTTTTTTAGATAAAGAGTCCTCACGAGGAGAACGAGCGAATGGCAATTGAGAAACGTAGCACTCCAATGCTGGACCAGCTTGAGAGCGGTCCATGGCCAAGTTTTATTTCAGGTATCAAACGTCTGCGTGACGAGCATCCTGAAGAGCGTATCAATAAAGTCACCAATGACCTGTTGGGGCAACTTGAGCACTCATACGAAACCCGCAAGGGTTACTGGAAAGGCGGAACCATCTCCGTATTCCGTTATGGCGGCGGTATTATTCCGCGCTTCTCCGAAGTTGGAGATGCATTCCCGGAATCCAAAGAGTTCCACACACTGCGCGTACAACCTGCTCCAGGTAACTTCTACACCACCGATATGCTGCGTCAGCTGACAGATTCGTGGGAGAAGTATGGCTCCGGCCTGACGACCTATCATGGTCAGACCGGCAATATCATGTTTATCGGTACAGACAACAGTGGCGTACAGCCGTTCTTCGACGAGATCAACGAGTATGGCTGGGACCTCGGCGGCGCCGGACCCTGTGTGCGTACGGCAATGTCATGCGTAGGCGCTGCGCGTTGCGAGATGTCTTGCACCAATGAGCAGAAGGCGCACCGTCTGCTGGTAAACAACTTCACCGATGATGTGCATCGTCCTGCGCTTCCCTACAAGTTCAAGTTCAAGGTCTCCGGTTGCGGCAACGACTGTCAGAATGCAATCGAGCGTGCCGATATGGCGATTATCGGCACCTGGCGCGACGAGATGAAGATCAACCAGGATGAGTGGAAAGCCTACGTCGGCCGCAAAGGACGTCAGCATGTGGTCGATAATATCACTTCACGCTGTCCGACCCAGGCAATGACGCTGAACGAAGATGACTCCCTGACTGTCGACAACAAGAACTGCGTGCGCTGCATGCACTGTCTGAATGTTGTTCCCAAGGCGCTGCACCCCGGTGACGACCATGGCGTTACGATTCTCATCGGCGGAAAGCGTACGCTGAAAATCGGCGATCTGATGGGTACGGTTTTGATTCCTTTCAAGAAGCTTGAAACAGAAGATGACTGGGAAGAGCTGGTTGAACTGGCGGAAGAGATGATCGATTTCTGGGCCGAGAATGCACTCGAGCATGAGCGCTGCGGAGAGATGATCGAGCGTATCGGCCTGGTGAACTTTCTTGAAGGCATCGGTGTGGATGTTGATCCGAATATGGTCAGCGAGCCGCGTCAATGCTCATACGTCCGTATGGACGGATGGGACGAGGAAGCCGTCAAGTGGTTTGATCGTCAGGCGGAAGCGTAATTAGCGCTTTCTGAGTTGATTGTTGTTCCGGTAGCCAGGTGTGCTGCCGGATAATAAAACGTTTTTTTGAATTCTGGAGATTTTTGTAATGGCAGACTTACGCGAACCGATCGAAACCGGTAGCCCTGATCCATTCCAGTACATGCATCCGACCATGCGTCGTAACTTTGGCATGTGGAAATATCATACGCATCCGCAACCGGGTGTACTGTTGCACGTCGCAGATCATGGCGACAAGTTGTGGACCGTTAAGGCAGGCACCCAGCGCATTCTTGATGTCTTCAGCATGCGCACCCTGTGTGACATCGCGGACAACTATTCGGATGGCTTCATCCGTTTTACGATACGTTCCAACCCCGAGTTTTATGTTACCGAAGAGTCCCGTGTTCAGCCTTTGATTGACGCACTGGAAGGCGCCGGTTTTGTTGTTGGCGGCACCCAAAACTCGGTCACTACGCTCTCTCATACCCAGGGCTGGCTGCATTGCGACATTCCCGGAACCGATGCTTCGGGTGTCGTGAAATCCATGATGGACGAGCTGATCGGCGAGTTCAAATCAGCCGATATGCCTAACCGCGTACATATCACCACCTCATGCTGCCAGATCAACTGCGGCGGCCAGGGTGATATCGCTATCAACGTACAGCATACCAAGCCGCCAAAGATCAACCATGATCTGGTCTCGGCCGTGTGTGAACGTCCTTCGGTTGTTGCGCGCTGTCCGGTTGCTGCGATTCGTCCTGCAATGGTCAACGGCAAGCCTTCACTGGAAGTCGATGAGAAGAAGTGCATCTGCTGCGGCGCATGCTTTCCTCCATGTCCTCCAATGCAGATCAACGATGCCGAGCACTCCAAGCTGGCAATCTGGGTCGGTGGTAACCACTCCAATGCGCGTGGCAAGCCGACCTTCCAGAAGCTGGTTGCTGCCGGCATTCCGAACAACCCGCCACGCTGGCCCGAGGCGACTGCAATCGTCAAGCGTATTCTCAAAGAGTACAAGGCAGGCGCACGTGACTGGGAGCGTATCGGAGAGTGGGTCGAGCGTATCGGTTGGCCGCGTTTCTTCGAGCTGATGGAACTGCCGTTCACCAAGTATCACATCGATAACTGGCGCGGCGCTCGCAAGAGCTACAACGCATCGACGCACATTCGCTTCTGATGATTCTGGAGTAACAGATGAAGTTTACGATTCAGGTAAATGAAGGTCCGTATCAGCATCAGGCGACTGACAGCGCGTACCTGTTCACCAAAGCCGCACTGGAGAAGGGCCACGAAATTTTTCGTGTCTTTTTCTACCACGACGGCGTGAACAACGGTACGCGTCTGACGACTCCTCCACAGGATGACCGCAATATTGTCAAACGATGGAGTGAGTTGGGGGCAGAGCATGATCTCGATCTGGTGATCTGTGTCGCTGCCGCGCAGCGTCGCGGTATTGTCGATGACGGCGAAGCTGAGCGAAACGGTAAAGATGCAACCAATATTGCCGAGGGATTCCGTATTTCCGGTCTCGGCCAGCTGGTTGAAGGCGCCATCCAGAGCGACCGTCTGGTCGTCTTTGGGGATTGAGGGGTATTGCGATGTCTAAAGTGAAAAAATTTATGTACGTCAATCGCAGGGCGCCTTACGGCACTATCTATGCGTGGGAGTCTCTCGAGGTCGTTCTGATCGGCGCTGCTTTTGAGCAGGATGTCAGCATGGCTTTCATCGGCGATGGCGTTTACCAGTTGACCAAGGGGCAGGATACCACCGGTCTCGAGATGAAAAACTTCTCACCAACATATTCCGCCCTGGGCGACTATGAGGTGACCAAGATTTACATCGAGAAAGAGTCACTGGAAGAACGTGGTCTCACCCTTGAGGACCTTCAACACCTGACCTGGGAAGATGAAGATGACGACTGGGCGGAGAAGGACTCGATTCAACTGGTCAGCCGCGCCGAGATGGTGAAGGTATTTGCTGATCAAGATGTCTTTTTTAACTTCTGAGGGGAGTGAAATCAATGCTACATATCGTAAATAAATCCCCTTATGACCGTAACAGCCTCGACATTGCTGTGAGTTACAAGGCGGATGGTGACATATTTCTGCTCATCGAAGATGGTGTCTATGCTGCAATGAAGGGTGGCGCCGCCGCTGCGAAGCTGGACGGCTGTACAGTCTCGGTGCTTGGCGCGGATATCGCTGCACGCGGTATTGCGGAAGATAAACTGATCGACGGCGTCTCTGTGATTGATTATGCAGGCTTCGTCGATCTGGTGGAAGCGAACGAAAAAGTTCAGTCCTGGCTGTAAGGCAACTGCAAGAGTTACTTAACAGCCTTTTACTAAGATTCATTTTTTAACTGGAGAGTTGCACAATGGCTATCGAAGTAGATGGTAAGACATACGAAACAGACGAAGAAGGCTACCTGGCTGATATCACTCAGTGGGTTCCGGGCGTTGCCGATATCATGTCAAAAGAGGATGACCTCGAGCTGACAGAAGAGCATTGGGACATCATCAATTTTCTGCGCGAGTACTATGAAGAGTACCAGATTGCCCCGGCAGTACGTGTACTGACCAAAGCAGTTTCCAAGCGCATGGGAAAGGACAAGGGCAACAGCAAGTATCTCTACGGCCTGTTTCCTTATGGTCCGGGCAAGCAGGCATGCCGTTATGCCGGTCTGCCTAAGCCGACTGGCTGCGTCTAACTGACAGACGTCTGTTTGAGCTGGCGGGGCGTTGTTGGCCCCGCCAAAATTCTGATTACAGTGCTGCCTTGCACTGTAGTTTAAGCGCGAGGATTCAGGAACATGTCTTTGGCCTTTGCCATTCTGTTCTACGTGGCTACCCTGGTACTGGTTGTTGGTGTTGCATTCAAAGTTGTGCAGTACAGCAAAACCCCGGCGCCTTTAAAGATTCCTACAACACCGGCTCCGACCACCACGAGTGGCGTGGTCATGCGGATGTTTCGCGAGGTGGTGTTTTTTGAAAGCCTCTTCAAGTCGACTATCTGGACATGGATTTTCGCCTGGGCGTTTCACATGGGGCTGTTTGCAGTCCTGTTCCGGCACGGGCGCTATTTTCACGATTTGCTGCCTGCTGTGATCGTCGGGCCTTTGAAATACGCGGCATTTGCCATGATCATCGGTCTTATCGGATTGCTGGTGCGTCGTTTTGCGGTCAATCGTGTACGTTATATCTCGGCGCCATCTGATTATGCAATGCTGATTCTGTTGCTGCTGATCGGCATCAGCGGCTCGATGATGACCTTTGTCAGTCACGTGGATATTGTCGGTGTGAAAACCTATTTTGATGCCTGGATGACGCTTGATTTTGATAATCTGATACTGCCCCCGGATCCCGTTTTGCGGATTCATCTGTTCCTCGTGGCTGTTTTGATGTTGATCTTTCCGATCAGCAAACTGTTGCACGCACCCGGCATCTTTTTCAGCCCGACACGCAACCAGGTGGATAACCCGCGTGAAGTGCGTCATGTTGCCGAGTGGGCGGAGAAGCTCTGAGAGCTCTCCTCGTGATCGATAGAACAATAGAAGGCAGACTGGAAACTACTCATGGCAACTAAAGAGTTTACAATCCCGGAGATTCAGGAGTACATCGAAGTCCCTGATGCGCCGATCCCGGATGCAACTGCGCATCTCTCGCCATTTCTCGCCAAGCCGATGCACCAGGAGCCACTTGGATTTCCTGAGGAAGTCGTTGACGACTGGAAAGGAGAGACCCTCGAGGCCATGGGCGATCTGCTGGGCAAGTATCGCGGTCTGCGGGTATTTATGGATATCTGCGTCAAGTGCGGCTCCTGCACCGATAAATGCCACTACTATATCGGCACTGCCGATCCCAAGAATATGCCGGTTGCGCGCCAGGATCTGCTGCGCAGGGTCTATCGCCGCTACTTTACCTTTGCAGGCAAGTTTTGGGGCGCCCTGGGCATGCCTGGCTTTGTCGGCGCGGCTGATCTCAAGCGCGAAATGCTCGATGAGATGTACAGCTACTACCATCAATGCTCGGAGTGCCGCCGTTGTTCGGTATTCTGCCCCTACGGCATCGATACGGCTGAAATCACCATGGCTGCAAGAGAGATTCTTGCGCGTGTCGGCATCGGCCAGAAGTATAACAACGAGATAATCGGCAAGGTCTATACCATCGGCAACAACCTCGGGCTTCCCGAGCGTGCTCTGGAAGACACCCTCGAGGGACTGGAAGAGGATATCGAGGATGAGACAGGCGTTGCTGTCAAGTTGCCGCTGAATGTCAAAGGAGCGGATATTCTGCTGATCACCCCCTCGGCTGACTTTTTTGCCGAGCCCCATGTCGATGGCCTGATGGGCTATGCCAAGGTGTTCCATGAAGCAGGCGTCTCCTGGACGATAAGTTCAAGCGCCTCGGAAGCGGCAAACTTCGGCATGTTTATCGGCTCCTACGAGAACATGCGCAAAATTTCACTGCGCATTCGTGAAGCAGCGCTCGAACTGGGCGTCAAACGCATTATATTTGGCGAGTGCGGACATGCATGGCGCGTCGCCTACTCATTTCTGAACACCCTTGCGGGACCGTTCGATTTTCTGGATCAGAGCTATCCGATTCCCCAGCATATCCTTGACTTCACCCTTGGTGAAATCGAGAAGGGCACGCTGAATATCGACAAGTCGCTGAATGATGAGATGGTTGTCACTTTTCATGACTCCTGCAACGTTGCGCGTGCATCACGTATCGGTGACAAACCCGGTAGTCAGTTCACCATCCCGCGTGCGGTGATCAAGGCGGTGTGCAACAACTATGTTGATATGGATCCTGACACCATTTATGAAAAGACCTTCTGCTGCGGTGGTGGCGGCGGTCTGCTGACAGATGATCTACTGGAGCTGCGCATCAAGGGCGGTTTGCCCCGCATGACCGCGCTGCAGACGGTTACCGAGGAGTATGGCGTCACGCATATGGCGGCGATTTGCGCCATCTGCAAGAGCCAGTTTACCAAGATTTTACCCTATTACGGTTTTGACATGGACCAGATTGTCAGCGTGCATCAACTGGTCTCCAGTGCTCTCATCCTGACCGGACAGGTGGATGAGGACGACGACACAGAATCCGGGGAAGAGGCAGCTTGAGCCGCTTTCTCAACAGTAACTTAATTCACAGACTATTTCAGGAAGGAAAAACACTATGGCCACTTCCAGCGAAGAGATGAACAAGACAGTATCCTGGCGCCGTTTTGAAGACGGAGACCAGCAGTGGGGAAGCTTTACCGACCAGATATTTAAGGAAGATACTTCCTATAAATGCCCTACTTACGTGCATAAAACCCCGCCTTGCCAGGGCAGTTGTCCGTCGGGTGAGGATATCCGCGGCTGGCTTGCTATCATGCGCGGTATGGAAACGGGCCCTGAAGGCGTCGAGTATACCGAGTACGCTTTCCGCCGCTCTACCGATGCCAACCCTTTCCCCTCCATGATGGGTCGCGTCTGCCCCGCGCCATGCCAGGAAGGCTGCAATCGTAACGATCTCGAAGATTTTGTCGGCATCAATGCCGTCGAGCAGTACATCGGTGATACTGCGCTTGAGAACAACTACTCTTTTGCCGCCGGTGAGAGCACCGGTAAAAAGGTCGCCATCGTTGGCGGTGGTCCAGCTGGCATGTCAGCAGCCTACCAACTGCGTCGTAAGGGCCACGCTGTTGTGGTCTTCGAGGCGCTTGAGGAGCTTGGTGGCATGATGCGCTACGGCATCCCCAACTATCGTATTCCACGCGACAAACTGGCCGGTGAAAACCAGCGCATTGTCGATATGGGCGACGTCGAGGTGCGCACCGGCGTTCGCATAGGTAAGGACATCACCGTCGAACAGCTGGAGAAGGATTATGATGCGGTTCTGTGGGCGATAGGCTGCTGGACGGGACGCGGAGTGCCGATCGATGGCTGGAACGATGCGCCAAACTGCCTCTCCGGCGTCGAGTACCTGCAGGCCTTCAATGAAGGCCGCATGAAAGTTACCGCCAAGAAGCTGATCTGTATAGGCGGCGGCGACACCTCTATCGACGTCGTCTCGGTTGGACGCCGCATCGGTTGCAACGCTGCAGCAGGCAATCCGGAAGATGTAATACTTGACACAAGCGCAGTACAGGATCAGGCGCTCGCTGATGCAGCTGAGCCGCTCGATGCGACGCTGACCTCACTCTTTACCAAGGACAAGATGTTTGCCGCGCAGCACGAGATCCATGATGCGCTGCACGAAGGCGTCGATATCCTCGATGGCGTCATGCCTCTCGAAGTGATCGTCGGTGATGATGGGCGTGCGACCGGCCTGAAGGTGTGTGACTGCACCATGGACGGCATGAAGCCTGTTCCAACCGAAGGCACCGAGCGTATTCTCGAAGCTGATCTTATCGTTTCTGCGATTGGTCAGGGCGGTGATATGGCTGGACTTGAAGATCTCGCCAATGAGCGCAACCTGATCGATGCCGACAAGCATTACCAGGTGCCGAACAAGCCGGGCCATTTTGTCGCCGGCGATATCGTGCGTCCGCATCTGCTGACAACAGCAATTGGCCAGGGTTCTATCGCTGCCGACAGCATCGATGACTACCTGCAGGACGGGGTTGTAGATGCAGTGCGCCGCCCCAAGGTTGATGTGCACTTCTTCGATCTCGAGGACAAACTGTTGGAAGCCGGGCTCAGTCCGGAGCATTTTGATGCATCCAATATGGCGAATCTGGAGGCAACCGACACTGGCAACCTGGCGATTCATAACTATGAAGATCGCTCTTTTGCCGAGATCGTCGGCTCTGACGAGCTCTTCCTCGGACACTTCGGCTACGAAAAGCGCATCTTGCGGGAGGAGGATGTTCCCTCTGCAGACGATGTCCTGGGACACTTCCACGAGCGCATGATGAACCTCAGCGAAGAGAATGCACAGGGTGAAGCAAAGCGTTGCATGAGCTGCGGGCTCTGCTTCGAATGCGACAACTGTGTTATCTTCTGTCCGCAGGATGCAGTCTATCGCGTCAAGAAAGACAGCTCTACGACAGGCCGCTATGTTGCAACCGATTACTCAAAATGCATTGGTTGCCATATTTGCGCCGATGTTTGCCCGACAGGCTACATCAAAATGGGTCTTGGTGAATAAGACGGAGATTGGCATGAAAGTTCGAGCTTTCGAACATGGCCTTTTGCTGGCGCTTGCTGTGGTTCTACTCGCCATGGCGGGCGTAGCGAGCGCAGACGACAAGGCCGGCTGGAAAAGCGGCACATCCCTGGCTGCGACACAGGAGCAATCCTGCGTGCGTGACGCGGCGTTTATGCGGCGCAACCACATGGAAGTGATCAAGCATGCACGCATCGATACAGTGCGCAAAGGCGTTCGCGGTGTCGATGGCAGTCTTTCGGAATGTATCGCATGTCATGTCAACAAGGATGACAAGGGCGCACCTATTCCGGTGAATCAAGAGGGGCAGTTCTGCGCAGGGTGTCATCAGCAAGTTGGTGTTGCTCTTGACTGCTACCAGTGTCATGCCACCGTACCAACGCATTGAGTGGGAGTGAAGGCGAAGTGAAGAACACTCAGGATACAAATCAGAAGCGCCGTCAATTTTTACAAAAAGGCGCTGCAGTGACGGCGATCGCAGTGGCGCCTGGCGTCATGTTGCATACAGCGGCAAAAGCCAAGCCAGTTGGCGAAGCTGTTACAGATGCCGTGCGCTGGGGTATGCTGGTCGATGCCGCTAAATGCGCAGATGGTTGCGATGCTTGTGTGCAGGCGTGCAACGAGGAAAATGGACTCAACCTGCTGCAAAAGCCGCACGATGCGGAAGACGAGATGTGGGACCAGCAGATTCCCAAGTGGATTCGCAACGTCAAGGTAAAGGATAATCTCACCGGACATGTCACTAGCTTACCGATGATGTGTCAGCACTGTGAACATCCTCCCTGTGTCGATGTTTGTCCGACGACGGCTTCGTTTCGCCGCGCCGATGGTATCGTCATGGTCGACCGCCACCTCTGCATTGGCTGTCGCTACTGCATGATGGCATGTCCCTACAAGGCACGTTCGTTCGTGCATGAAGTTGTCGAACACAAGCTGACGCGTACACCGCGCGGCAAAGGTTGCGTCGAATCTTGCAACTTTTGTGTGCACCGTCTCGATAACGGCCAGACAACGACGGCCTGCCAGGACGCGTGCGCCAAAGATGGCCACAACGCCATTACCTTCGGCGACCTGAATAATCCTGACAGTGAAGTGTCAAAGGCTCTAAAGGAGCAGAGCAGCACCCAAATCCGTGCTGACCTGAAATTGAACACCGGAGTCCGCTATCGCGGCGTCTGATCGGGGTTGATGATGAAAAAAATCTATTTTAGAGAGTGGGGCCTGGAAAGCCGCAACTACTGGATGTTGCTGGCGGTGCTTGCTGCAGTCGCAGGTATTGGCGGTCTTGCAGCGCTCTACATGGAGCATCATGGCCACTGGGTGACCGGCATGAGCAACCAGATTGTATGGGGGACTCCACATGTCTTCGCCATCTTTCTGATCGTTGCTGCTTCAGGCGCACTGAATGTCGCCTCCATCGGATCCGTCTTTAACAAGACCATCTACAAGCCTTTGGCGCCGCTCTCAGCTCTGCTGGCGATAGCGCTGCTGCTTGGCGGCCTGCTGGTGCTGGTTCTCGATCTGGGACGCCCCGACCGTCTCATCGTCGCCATGACCACATATAATTTCAAATCCATCTTTGCATGGAACATTATTCTCTATAATGGTTTTTTTGTGATCGTCGGTTTTTACCTGTGGACCGTCATGGACCGCAAGATGAAGTGTTACTACAAGCCGGCTGGTGTCACTGCTTTTATATGGCGGCTGGTCTTGACCACAGGTACGGGCTCCATCTTTGGCTTCCTGGTGGCGCGCCAGGGTTTCGATGCTGCGATCATGGCGCCCTGGTTCATTGTCATGTCCTTCGGTTTTGGCCTGGCGATCTATATGCTGGTGCTGATGGATGTATTCAAGCGTGACCAGCGCCCGCTAGGCGATGCCATCATGAAAAAATTAAAGGGTCTGCTGGCGGTCTTTGTCGCTGCAAATCTGATGTTCATGGTGACTTTCCATCTGACCAATCTCTATGGAACGGAGAATCACGCCTTCGAAGCATTTATCCTGCTCAACGGCGGCATCTACACGGCGATGTTCTGGATTGGCCAGGTTCTCATCGGTGGTCTGCTGCCGCTTGCAATCCTGTTTCACCCGACCTTGAGCCTCTCTCGTGGATGGCTGACAGCAGCAGCTGTGATGGTTGTCGTCGGCGGGTGGATGACCATCTATGTCATCGTCATCGGCGGCCAGGCGTTTCCAATGGCGCTGTTTCCAAGTAAAACAATTCTCGAGAGTGGTTTCTACGACGGTGTCAACGGCATGGCCTCGAGTTATACCCCATCAGTTCCTGAAGTTCTGCTTGGTCTTGGAGGTGTCGCTGTGGCCCTGGTTGTCACCGTGATCGGCATCCGCATGTTGAAAATCCTGCCGCTCTCCCTGGCAGACGAGGTTGCAGACCCGCACGCCGGGATCTGAAACCGCTACAGTGTAGCGAAACAAAAAACGCGTGGCAGTCAGATGACTGCCACGCGTTTTTTATTTGCCATCTCGCTCAGAGCCGTAGGGTGCAATAAGCGACAGCGCATTGCACCATGCCGCTTATCCAAACACCACCCAGGTGGTGGCAATATATTTGACTCCTTTTTGCACTGTGGCAGCCCGATGTTCATGCGTCCAGAAGGGTGGGAACAGCATCAATTTGCCTGCCTGTGGCTTGACTGACAATTTCTGATAGGAAAATTCGGTTTCGCCACCGGGGCCTTCGACATCGTTCAGGTACCACAGCGCGACCAGCTGCCGATAGCTGAATTCGTGGCTGCCGCCATCAATGTGCCAATGATAGTAATCTCCGGGCTGATAGCGCTGAATTGCATAGCCCATGTCTCTGAAAGGCCCCTTGAAGAAGGGGTAGGTTTCGCGAAACTCCAGGATGGCGGTGCCGAGCGAGCGAAGTAGTTCGCTGTTGATATCCTTCCAGTTATCTTTACCAGTGACCGCAAGATCCATTGTGTGCTTGATACTGCGCTCTTTCTCCCTGGTTTGTCCGACACGCCCCTCATACTGCTCGTCAGGGCTGGCTTCAAAGCGGCGGATCATTTCGTTGCAGATATCGACCGGGAGGGCGTTGGGGACTTCAAAAATGAAGGTGTCCGGCTTGACCTCATGGATATTTTGAAGAGGCGGGCGTTCGGGATAATTGTCAGTCATTAGAGTGGTTGCAGTAGTGATTTTGGACTATTTTCACCGCAGTGAGTGAAGATTGCCACTATTATCTGTAAATTCTCAATAACTCTGTGCATTGAATACGCACGCTTAATTTTAGCAGTTCTGTCATTGCGAGGAGCCTGGGCGACGTGGCAATCTTCTTGAGATTGCCGCGCTACGCTCGAAATGACGTGATGTTATTGTCTTTGCGCGCATAAGCGTCAGCGCATTCATGATGATTCTGGCATAATGTCCTCATATTCCGCAGTATTTCCACTCTTTTCCAAATGAGCCATCTCTACATTTCTGCTGCGCACAAATCTTCCGGCAAGACCACCATCACGATCGGTCTTTGCGCTGCTCTGCGTGAGCATCAGGGAGTCATCGTACAGCCGTTTAAAAAAGGCCCTGATTATATCGATCCACTGTGGCTCAGCGCCGCTGCACAACGCCCCTGTCACAATCTCGACATCTACATGGAGGGGGCGGATGCGAATCTTGAGATTTTTTCCAGCGCCATGGCTGGCGCAGATATCGGACTCATCGAGGGCAACAAGGGATTGTTCGATGGCCTCAGTGTCGATGGTTCTGACAGCAATGCTGCAATGGCGGAACTGCTGCAGGCGCCTGTCATTCTGGTGATTGATACCCGTGGCATTACCCGCGGCATTGCTCCGCTGCTGCATGGTTACGCCACATTCTCATCGGCTATCCGCATTGCAGGGGTGATATTCAACCAGGTTGGCGGGGAACGCCACGAGGGGAAACTGCGGCAGGCTGTGGAGCACTATACGGATATCCCCGTCATCGGTGCTGTTGGCCGTGATCCTGCGCTTGAGATCGATGAGAGGCATCTCGGGTTGATGCCGAGCAATGAACATCAGCAGTCACAAAAAATCATCCGTCAGATCAGTGATGCGGTGAGGCAGAGTGTCGATCTGGATATGCTGATTTCGATTGCTGCAACCGCCCCTGATCTCCCTGGCGGGAATAAAGATCGACCTCAGGTAAGCCCTGATATCCGCATCGGGATTCCACGCGACGCTGCTTTCGGATTCTATTACACGGGTGATCTCGATGCGCTGCAGCGCGCAGGCGC
>DAOUQU010000216.1 GCA_030625445.1 Gammaproteobacteria bacterium | reverse complement strand
TTGACAAGTTTTTGTGCTGCAATCGCTCCGCCAATCAGACCAAGCAGCGGCCACAGATAGAGACGTACGCTTCCGGAAACCATTTCGGATTCATCGATGCCGACAACGACATGGTCTCCGGGTCGGGCATCGACACTGTTTTCAACGTGCATTCGGGTTGCCCGGTGCTTAAACAGAGATGAGAGCAGACTGGTGCCGCAGGCCGATTTTGCATCGCAGCTCCCGCAGGCAGACTGCGGCAATACCTCGATGAGTATTGTGCCGTTGTCGGCTTCGATAACAACCGCACTCTCCTCGATCATTACTCTCCCTCTTGCTGCAGATGCACACTCTTGAGAAAGCGCTTTAACGTCTCTACCGGCGCCTCACCAACGATGGTAACGCGATGACCATCCACTTCGGATCCCAGAATCGCGACCGGCCCCGTAGATGAACGACGCCCCAGCTTTGCGGTCGATTTATCCTCGATGAAGAGAGAGATACGCGCGATACCGTCGGAAAAGACAAAATGATCCGATGCATGGCCATTATTGGTCCGCCCCTGCGTGTAGACCTTCATGACAAAACCTTTTGGCAGATCGGTGAAGCGCCAGGCTCCCTGATACTTCGCGCCCTCTTCGGAATCATCCATGACAGGCACATCAGCAGTTGCCGCATCTGCAGAGATGCTAATCGCTGTAAACATCTGCTGTGAAACAGGCTTGCCTTGTTTATTTAGCACCTCACGCCGCAGTGGCAACGCCGTCTCTTTATCAAGATAGAGACGATGGCCATAACGAAAATCATCCACCGGCAGCACTGCAATCACCGTTGTCTCGCGTGCTGCAACGCGGTCGTCTCCCAACACCTTGAAGTTGTAGACTCCATCAAGATTTTGCGGCGAAAAAGTCATCAGGGTAGGTGCTTTCAGGAGGCGCCTGGAAACACGCGTCCCACTGGAATCTGTTTGGCCTGGGTTCTGACGGACGATTTCACGCTCAACCCCGGTCAGAGTCGTCAACTGCTCGCGTTCATATCCCTTCTGCCAGCTATGTGCAATATGCATCGCATTCAACACATCACCGAATTGATAGACGAAATCGCCCTCATAAGTGAGTGTGCGTACATTTTGCTGCATGCGTTCAAGCAGAGTCAGCGGATCAGTGGATTGAGCAAATGAGGAGAGTGGCAACAGCAGGGCCGCACTTAACAGCAGGCTCTGGAGAAGGCGCAACGCTGGCATATGGATGGGTTGGTTTTTAATGGCTGACCATGGTGGCGGCAAAATCAGGATTGATCGTACCACTACTATAATTCTGATGCCCCGCCAGATAGCGGTCAATCTCCGCTTCAGTCGCGGCCTGATCTGCAACCATCTGCTGATGGATTGTCATGCGGGAGTTGTCAGACGGCTGGTTGGCAAGCTGCACCCCTTCCTGTTGGGGAGCCTGGATGCGAAAAACAGTGAGAACCATCAGCGCAGCGACACTGGCGGCCACCGCATACCTGATAACTTGAGACTTCTGCCGGGGCGCCTTGGGAGCAAGAGCAGCTGCTGCTGCCGGAGCAATAATCGTCGGCTCCTGTTCCAGTTGCTCATGAATCCGATCAAATAACGAGGCGGAATTGATCTGCATTGCCTCACCACGCATACAGGCGCCAATCAGCTGGTATCGCTGCAAACTGCTGTGGCTGTGATCATCGTGAAGCAGTTGATCGACCGCTCGAGAACCCTCGCTATAGCCGAGTTCGCCGTCGACAAGTGCAGAAATTGAATTGTTAAGGTTTTTATCCATCGTCATGATATTTGTAGGCATCTTGAATCTATTGACCAGCAAATCCCAATAAAGTTTCAAAAAACACAAAAAACTTTTAACTGTTGCGAATTTGCAACATTTTCACCGCCTATTCTATGCATTTTTATTGCTTCCGGCATTCAATGCAAGAGTGGCTGAATGACGCCGTCAATGGTCTCACGGGCGCGAAAAATACGGGATCTCACGGTACCTACAGGACAATCCATCGCCTGGGCAATCTCCTCGTATGACATGCCGTCAATCTCACGCAGCGTAATCGCCGTGCGCAACTCATCAGGCAGGGCATTGATCGCATCCCATACCGCAGACTCAACCTCCGCCATCATTAACAACTCTTCAGGAGTTGCACGGCTCTGCAGACGCCCGCCAACATCCAGTTGCTCGGCAACCTCTGCATCGACATCACTCCCCGGAGGACGACGCGACCTTGAAACCAGGAAGTTTTTCGCGGTATTGATGGCAATGCGATACAGCCAGGTATAGAAAGCACTGTCGCCTCGGAATTTCGGCAATGCCCTGTACGCCTTGATAAAGGCCTCCTGAACGACATCCTGAATATCCGCCTGGTCACGCAGATAGCGCGAAACCACGCCCGCAACTTTCTGCTGATACTTCAACACCAGCAGATCAAATGCACGCTTGTCACCACGTTGGACGCGGCGCACCAGATCGATATCCTCTTCATCCGGCGGCTTGAATTGATCTGTCTTCGTCATTACACTCAAAAGTTAATGCTATATAACAAGTATACAAGAGTGCTTTGGATTGATATATAAAACCATATTCTTTGTGCGGTCAGCCACGCGCAAAAAAACAGAGTGCGTTGCGCTGTTGGCTCAATGCTTTCGTAGGGCGTCAATAAGTGGAGCGCATTGCACCGCATGTTATTCAGAGGTTCCTTAATCATCCTCATCAAGTACAATCTCATTATCAATCTATAGAGTGATATTTTCGACCCAAGCATCCATGCCCCTGTTCCAACCCAAAATCATCGCAAAAGCGCTGTCCAGGCAAAAGATAGAGATCATCCCGACCGGGCATCTGCAGATTCTTGAAGAGTGGAAAGCCAGCATCGAGAGTGGCAGCCTGCAGAAACAGACAGAGGTCGCCATTCACGCCCCTTTTACCCACAAGATCATGGTGGACGTGCTCGGCTACAAACCCTTCGGCGGTGACGCATGGAGCATCTCACGTGAATACGGCGTTGCCAGCGGCGCCGTCGATCTGGCCCTCGGCCATTTCTCAGACGACAAGGCCAGCGACAGCGTGCTGGCGCCATTCGAGCTCAAAGGCGCAAAAACCACCAACCTCGACGCCATCATGGCCGGTCGCCACAAGACCCCTGTGCAGCAGGCCTGGGATTATGCGCGCGACATCAAGGGCGCACAGTGGGTGCTGCTCTCCAACTATGTTGAGATCCGCCTCTATGCGGTCAGCGAAACCTCGCTGGTCTACGAGCAGTTCAAGCTGGCGGAGCTGACCGACCCTACAGCCTATGCACATTTCATCCTGCTGCTGCACGCAGACAATCTACTCACAGGAAAAACCGCGCAGCTGCTGAACCAGAGCCAGCAGGCGGACAAGGAGATCACCGCGCATCTCTACCGGGACTACAAATCCCTGCGCGAAACCCTGATCGG
>DAOUQU010000274.1 GCA_030625445.1 Gammaproteobacteria bacterium | reverse complement strand
TGCACTGCGGTCCCAATGGCGCAGGACACTTCGTCAAGATGGTGCACAACGGCATCGAGTACGGCATCATGGCGGCTTATGCCGAAGGCTTCAATATCCTCAAGCATGCCAACATCGGCAAAGCCGGTCAATCCGCCGATGCCGAGACGGCGCCTTTGCGTGACCCGCAAAACTTCCAGTTCGATATCGATACCGCCGAGGTGGCGGAGGTGTGGAGACGCGGCAGAGTGGTTGCATCCTGGCTGCTGGATCTCACTGCCATCGCGCTCAAGGAGAACCCTGATCTTTCCAATTTCTCCGGGCGGGTTTCAGATTCCGGCGAGGGACGCTGGACCAGCATGGCCGCTATCGAGACGGGAACATCAGCGCATGTATTGACTGCGGCGCTGTTCAACCGCTTTACCTCCCAGGGTGAAACTGACTTTGCCGACAAACTGCTCTCCGCCATGCGCTATCAGTTTGGCGGTCACCACGAAAAACAGGACGATACATAGTGGCTGGTTCAGGTCAGCCCCTGACAGCGCCAGCAGCGGTCATTGTTATCTTCGGCGCTGCCGGTGATCTGACCAAGCGCAAGCTGATCCCTGCGCTTTTCAATCTGGCGTCGCAGGAGTTACTCTCTTCACACGCCATGGTGGGCATTGACCGCGTGGAGATGGACAGCGAGACCTACCGGCAATCGCTGAACGAGGAGATTGAATCCTATGTCGGTAGTGGTTTCAAGCAGGATTTATGGGATGCGAATGTTGGCAAGGTTTATTACACGCCGGGCGATTTCCGTAACCCGGAAAGCTATCAGCAGCTGAAAACATTGCTGCTTGAGGTTGACAAGGAACAGGGCGCGCCGGGCAATTACCTCTTCTATCTGGCAACGCCCCCCAGCTTTTTTGGCGTGATCGCAACCGAACTGGGCAAGGCCGGGCTGGCGCAGGAAGCCGACGGTCGCTGGCGGCGAATCATTATAGAAAAACCCTTTGGCTGGGACCTGGAGTCGGCCAGGGAGTTGAATGTGACCTTGCACCAGAGTTTTCAAGAGCATCAGGTCTATCGCATCGATCACTACCTTGGCAAGGAGACGGTGCAAAATATCATGGCTTACCGTTTCGGCAACGGCACCGTCGAACCGATTTGGAACCACCGCTACATCGATCATGTGCAGATTACCGTGGCCGAATCTCTCGGCGTTGAAGACCGCGCCAGTTACTACGAGGAGGCTGGCGCACTGCGCGACATGGTCGCCAACCACCTGTTGGCAGTGTTGTCAGTGGTCGCCATGGAACCACCCAACTCCTTTGAAGCCGATGCCATTCGTGATGAACAGATCAAGGTTCTCAAGGCGATTCAGCCGTTCGATCCCGAGCGGGTGCTGACGAACACGGTGCGTGGTCAGTACGGCGAGGGTGTGCAGGGAGATGCTGAACGCCTGCGCGCCTATCGCGACGAGCCGGGAATTGCCGATGATTCGAGCACCGAAACCTACGTTGCCATGAAACTGATGATCGACTCCTGGCGCTGGGCCGGAGTGCCCTTTTATCTGCGCACCGGCAAGCGCATGCCCGGGCGTTATTCTGAAGTGGTTATCCAGTACAAACATGCGCCCAATATGATGTTCCAGGGAGCGCGTGAGCGGCGCAAAGGTTTCGCATCCAACCATCTGGTGCTGCGGTTGCAGCCCAATGAAGGCATCAGCATGGAGTTCAACGCCAAGGTGCCGGGTACTGAATTCAATGTGTCACGGGTGCGCATGGATTTTGACTATGACGACTACTTCGAGGAATCCACAATCTCGAGCGGTTATGAAACGCTGATCTATGACTCCCTGTGCGGTGATGCAACATTGTTTAAACGCGCCGACAATATCGAGACGTGCTGGGAGTTGTTGCAACCCATTCTCGATGTCTGGCAGGCTCTGCCGCCGCGCAACTTTCCGAATTATCCGGCGTGTAGTTGGGGGCCGCCTGAGGCCGATGAACTGCTGGCCTGGGACTGTTATGCCTGGAAGAGGTCAGAGTGAAGCTCTGATCACGTCAAATATCTACGCTAATCAAATAGACAGGAGATCAACATGTCAGAAATACTAGATATATGCGCCCGTGAAATTCTCGATTCACGCGGGAACCCAACCGTTGAGGCGGATGTCATCACAGCTGATGGCGCCATCGGCCGTGCGATAGCGCCTTCCGGCGCATCCACGGGGTCACGTGAAGCGCTGGAGTTGCGTGATGGTGACAAGAGCCGTTACCAGGGCAAAGGTGTTCTGACAGCTGTCAACAACATCAATACCACTATTCTCGATGCAGTTAAAGGGATGGATGTGACGGATCAGGAAGCGCTGGATCAGCGTATGATCGATCTCGATGGCACTGAAAACAAATCCAGTCTTGGCGCCAATGCCATCCTGGCCGTCTCGCTTGCTGCCGCGCATGCCTCGGCGCAGGAGCAGCAGCTGCCGCTCTACCGTTCGCTTTCGGACGGCCCATACAGAATGCCTGTGCCGATGATGAATATCATCAACGGCGGAGAGCATGCTGACAACAGCGTCGATTTTCAGGAGTTCATGATTCTGCCGGTCGGTGCGCCATCCATTCACGAGGCGGTGCGCTACGGTGCAGAAATATTTCATGCGCTGAAATCCGTGCTCTCCGGCAAGGGGATGAACACAGGTGTCGGCGACGAGGGCGGCTTT
>DAOUQU010000455.1 GCA_030625445.1 Gammaproteobacteria bacterium | reverse complement strand
CGGCCGGGGTTGTTGTATGACCGTGTCATCATCGATATGCCTGATCCGCACAATGAAGCGATCAACAAGCTCTATTCACGCGAGTTTTACACCATGATTCGCAGGCGTATGACGCCCCGGGGTGTGCTGGTCACGCAGAGCTCTTCTCCCTTCTTTACACGCAAAACCTTCTGGTGCATCGAGCAGACGCTGGCCTCGGTGTTTGAACATACGCTCAGCTACCACAACACCATTCCCTCATTTGGCGTATGGGGTTTCAACATGGCGCGCAACGACACTCCTCTGCCGCGCGACTATGATTTTGAGATTCCAACGCGCTACCTGGACAGAGCCGTCATGGATGCGGCACTGATCTTCGGCAAGGATACGCAGAAACTGGAGTCCCCGGTCAACTCGATCCTGGAGCCAAAGTTGTACCAGCTTTACATCGATGATTTGAAAAGCTGATTTGATCTCATCGCGGTCAGAAGACCGCTCCCACATTTGGTATTGTCACTTACTGTAGGAGCGCTCTTCTGACCGCGATGGCTGTGATTAACTTCAATGCCCTGCATAGAGCGCATCAATCTCATCTTTGTATCTGTCATAGATAACACTGCGTTTCAATTTCAGGGTGGGAGTCAGCATGCCATTTTCCACACTCCACGCATCGTCGATCAGGGCAATGCGCTGCACATTGGCATAGCCGGGAAAATCGATAAGACAACTCTTCACAAGATTTAGCAGATGGTGGATGATTCCTGAATTCTGAAATAGCTCCGCACCCGTGGCGGTGATGCCAAGCGCTGTAGCCAGCTTGTTGAGCTCATCCATATCCGGGACGATCAGCGCCGAGAGGTAGGGGCGGGCATCACCGATAATCAACACCTCATTGATCACGGCTTGCGTTGCAATTGCCAGCTCAATATCACCGGGTGGCACTTTTTCGCCATTGGAAAGCACCAGGATATCCTTGAGTCTGCCGGTGATATAGAGGTGACCCTGGTCATCAAAACGCCCCTTGTCGCCAGTGTGCAGCCATTCATCTCTGTCGATGACTTCCGTGGTAGCCTGTTCGTTATTCCAGTATCCCAGCATCACACAGGGACTGCGCGCGAGGATCTCATCCTCCTCGCCGATCACGACTTCCATGCCGGGCATGACCCTGCCGATACTTGCCGGAATATTATCTTCAACACGATTCACCGACAGGGTGGGGCTGTGTTCAGTCAGCCCATATCCCTGGATGA
>DAOUQU010000204.1 GCA_030625445.1 Gammaproteobacteria bacterium | reverse complement strand
TGCACTTACTGTGGCGAAGAATTGTTTTTAATATCCTGATTTCCAACACGGATGATCATTTGCGCAATCACGGTTTTCTCTTTGGCGGTTTCGATGGCTGGCGGCTTTCCCCAGCCTATGACCTCAACCCCGTACCCACGGATATTAAACCCCGCGTGTTGACGACCGCCATCGATCTTGATGATGGCACGGCCTCGCTGGATCTGGCTATGAGTGTTGCGGGGTACTTCGAGTTGGCTCAAAAAGAAGCACGTATCATCGTGACTGAAGTTGGACGTGCCGTGTCTACCTGGCGTGTTCAGGCTGCGCAGTTGGGCCTGTCACTGATTGAAGTTGACCGGATGGCCTCTGCTTTCGAGCATGAGGATTCACGAGCGGTGCATTCCATGCCGTAATAGGCGTAGCGTGGAAAGCAGGAGAAAATTGGACAGACATTAATTTTGATATGACGTACTAAAAATCAGCGATTAATTGATACATATGCGATACACGGCATATATAACTCATTGAAAGTAGAGTTTAATCGACATAGTTGAGCATCGGGGCAATAGAAAGAGCCCTGTGAACCATATTATGTTGTATCAAAGAGTGATTCATGTTCATTGTGCTGCAGAGGTAGCAGCAATAAAAAGCCCCGAACAGTGCCGGGGCTTTTATCTACCGGACATCAACTCCGGTCCTGATCGGCGAGCTTATTTCGCGGCTTCGCGCTCCTTGACCTCCTTGATAATCTCTTCAGAGATGTTTTTCGGGCAGGGCAGGTAATGCGAGAACTCCATGGAGAACTGCCCGCGGCCTGAGGTCATGGTGCGCAGGTCGCCGATGTAGCCGAACATTTCGCTGAGTGCGACATCTGCCTTGATGCGTACGCCGCCGCCGGAACTCGGCTCCTGGGACTTAATCATGCCGCGACGGCGGTTCAGATCGCCGATCACATCTCCCACGTGGTCCTCGGGTGTGAAAACATCAACCTTCATGATCGGTTCGATCAGCTGGGGTCCAGCCTTGGGAACCGATTGACGGTATGCGCTCTTGGCGGCGATCTCAAAGGCGATCGCAGAGGAGTCGACCGGGTGGAATCCTCCATCGACAAGGGTGATTTTTACATCGAGCAGCGGAAAGCCGGCGAGGATGCCCACTTCCATGCTTTTTGCAAAACCTTTCTCAATCGCAGGCCAGAATTCACGCGGTACGTTGCCGCCGGTCACCTTCGATTCGAACTCGAAGCCACTGCCGGGCTCACCGGGTTCCATGATGTAGTCGATCTTGCCGAACTGACCGGAACCACCTGTCTGCTTTTTGTGCGTGTAGCTGTCCTCGATCTTCTGCGTGATGGTCTCGCGGTAGGCAACCTGGGGTTTGCCCACTTCGACATCGACGCCATGAGTGCGCCTGAGGATGTCGACCTTGATATCGAGGTGCAGTTCACCCATCCCCTTGATGATGGTCTCGCCGCTGTCCTCGTCGGTTTCAACGCGGAAAGAGGGGTCTTCCTTGATCATTTTGCCTAATGCGATGCCCATCTTTTCGGATGCGTCCTTATCTTTAGGCGAGATGGCAATGGAGATGACCGGATCCGGGAATACCATCGGCTCCAGTGTGGCCGGATTTTTGGGGTCGCACAGGGTGTGTCCGGTTTGAACATTTTTCATGCCGACGATGGCGATGATGTCGCCTGCCTGCGCCGAGTTCAGCTCTTCGCGGGAGTCGGCATGCATCTCGACGATACGGCCGATGCGCTCGGTCTTGCCGGTAAATGTATTGAGCACCGTCATGCCTTTTTCCAGCTTGCCTGAGTAGATGCGGGTAAAGGTCAGGGCGCCGAAACGGTCATCCATGATTTTGAAAGCCAGCGCACGCAGCGGGCGGTCGACATCGACGATAGCAAACTCGCCGGTTTCGTTGCCTTCCAGATCGACTTCAGGCTGAGGCTTGACTTCCGTCGGAGACGGCAGGTAGTCGATAACTGCGTCCAGAATGAGCTGCACGCCCTTGTTCTTGAACGCAGAGCCGCAGTAGGTCGGGAAAAAATCCAGTGCGATAGTGCCTTTGCGGATGCAGAGTTTGACATCCTCAATGGAGGGCTCTTCACCATCCAGGTAGGTTTCCATGAGGTCATCATCCTGCTCGAGCGCCATCTCAACCAGTTTTTCGCGATACTCTTCAACGCGATCCGCCATGTCAGCAGGCGGCTCTTCGATCCTGTACTTGGAGGGGTCTCCGGAGTCGTCCCAGATCCAGGCTTTGCGCGTGAGCAGATCGACAACACCGATAAAGTCGTCTTCGATGCCAATCGGCAGCACCATGACGAGAGGGTTGGCGCCCAGCACCTTTTCGATCTGCTCAACGACGCGATAGAAGTCGGCGCCGATGCGATCCAGCTTGTTGACCAGGATGATGCGCGCCACTTCGGAGTCATTGGCGTAGCGCCAGTTGGTTTCAGACTGGGGTTCGACACCACCTGAACCACAAAAGACGCCGACGCCGCCATCCAGCACTTTCAGAGAGCGGTAAACCTCGATGGTGAAGTCAACGTGCCCGGGGGTGTCGATGATATTGAGTTGATGACCTTTCCATTCGCAGGTAGTCGCGGCAGACTGGATGGTGATGCCGCGCTCACGCTCCTGATCCATGAAGTCAGTGGTGGCTTCGCCATCGTGTACTTCACCAATTTTATGGATCTTGCCGGTGAGACTTAAAATACGTTCTGTGGTTGTTGTTTTACCGGCGTCAACATGGGCAAAGATGCCAATGTTCCGATAGAGGGAAAGGTCAGCCATTGTGTTCTCGAATGTTTAGGTTTGGATGTGAAAAATGTCGGTCAGGGTCGTTGCGCCCTGACAGTCGAATTAAAATAGCTGGCCATTCTATCACAGAGTGGAAACAAAGTTTGCAGTCTTCAGGAAAAGAAAGTTTGCAGTTGGCAGTGTGCAGTTTGCAGCAAAAACAACAAAAAACAGTTACAAATTGCAGTAATAAAGCTCGCAGTTGGCAATGACTCGATTAGAGTTTTGCCAACTGCCAACTGCCAACTGCCAACTGCCAACTTTGTTTTAAGGCTCAGACAAAGAGTGTTGCTGCATCCGGCTGGTAAATGCCTTCGACTTCGAGCGTAATGTGGTGAACACGCGGCATTTGGCTTTTAATCTCGGCTTCGATCTCATCGATGATCTGTTCCGCATGGCTGATGGTGACCTGCACCGAGGCGCGCGCCGAGGCGTAGCTTCGCACCTGCTGTTGATCGCGCCGGGCGGCGGGAACCTGCGCCAGGATGGCGTCGCGCTGTTTGACAAACTCCTGTTGCAGACGCGGCACCAGCGCCTCTTCACGCAGTTCGATCTCTGCGACCAGGATGGTGTGGTTTTCATCCAGGATGATGGAACGCAGGTCATGGTGGCGTTCCACCTCCCTGTGGTTGTCGATGACGCGCTCGAAGAGCGCCTCGGCGGCAGGGTCACGCATGTCGGAGAGGTAGCGCATATTGATGTAGCCAAGATAGAAGGCAATAAAGGCCAGCATCAAGGCAATCAGGGCGGAGAACAGGATATCCCATTCGCCGTGACCGGTGACGGCGGTCAAGCCGATGCCGGAAGCGGCAAGCAACAGGCCGATC
>DAOUQU010000296.1 GCA_030625445.1 Gammaproteobacteria bacterium | reverse complement strand
GCCGGAGCATGCAGCAGCTCCCCTTGCCGGTCGAACGCCCATGCGCCCTGATCACCCCAGGCACAAAACAGCAACGGCCGCTGCTCACCCAACTGCTGTGCCACTCCCTTCAACAGAGACTCCGCATTGCCGCATCCCACTGACAGCGCATAGTGGCGCGAAAACAGCAGCACATCCGACAGATGGAACAACGCCTCGATCTCTGGACGCGGCTTCTCGACCTCGACACTCACGCGCAAGCCCTCGATTCCTGAGAGACTGCTCAACATCACATCCAGCTCATCAGGCGCCCTGCCTTCAAAATGGATCCATTGAAAATCGCCTGGATCAACATCTTCAAGAAACCACTCTGCACGATACTCGGGCAGATCACGCAGATGCATAATAGTCCTGGAGCCACTCTCTTCACTGAGGGTGATATAGGAGGTTGGCAGCTTGCCTGAAGTCAGGTGGCGCACATGGCGAAGGTCGATCTGCTGCCCGCGCAGCACCTCCTCAATAAAGACTGCATCCGGATCTTGCGGCAATACGCCTGCCCAGGCGCAGTCGTGCCCAAGCTGTGACAGAACAGTCAGCGTATTGGTTGCGTTGCCGCCACGACATCGCCGCTGCGACAACACCCGCACTTCACTATCTTCAGCCGGATAGCGTTCAACCCGGTTGATAATATCCAGAGTCGCAATGCCCACACCCACTATTTTCATCTATCAACAAACTCTCAAAATCGAATCTACGCCGCACAATCAACAGCTGCTGAAATGGTTTCACTATACAAATAACTGCCTTTTCTTAACACAAACAGAAATAAATGGCACATTTTTCTGTCAAACGCCTCGCGAGTATGGTATTTTTCATAGCGTCATATTTTCATTGACAAACATCACAACATGAGGAGGAGTCATCCATGGCTGCAAAGAAGAAAGTTGCAAAAAAGGCTGCCGCTAAAAAACAACCAGCTGTTAAAAAGCTGCCGGCAATTCGAAATAAAATGACCAAGGCGGATATCGTAGCATCAATCGCTGATTCGACAGGTTTAACCAAGAAAGATGTCGTCGCAGTATTCGGCTCTCTTGGTGATCTTGTCACCCGTCACATCAAGCGAAACGGCTCAGGCGAATTCCAGATTCCTGATACCGGCGTCAAAATCACCCGCGTCAAAAAACCTGCGCGTAAAGCACGTGTGGGCCGCAATCCGGCAACGGGCGAACCGCTCAAGATCGCTGCAAAACCTGCGCATCTTGGAGTCAAGGTTGTTGCACTGAAGGCGCTGCAAGATACGCTCTAGTCCTGATTGACCGACAGGCTATAAGACGGGTGCCGGAATTTCCGCCACCCGTTTTTTTGCTTGCCGGAACAGAGCCGGGAGCCTTCCGGGGAGAGTTACTCCTGCCTCAGAGTCAACTCCCTGCCGCGCTGAATCATCGTCAGACGTTTGAGAAAGCTCATCCCCAACAACGCTTCTCCATTGAGATCAGGGACAATGGTTGCCGGTACCGTCTGCAACGCAATTGACCCGAGTTCGACCTTGCGCAACAGCGTGCGCCACCCCTTCACCCTGCCATTGGCCGTCATGACCATAACCGGCGGACCCTTCTTCAGTCCTAGCTGCGCCGCCTGGCGCTCATCGATAGCTACATCAGTGGCGCCGGTATCAATCAGAAAAGTCACTGCCGAACCATTGATGGCGCCTGTAGCCACATAGTGGCCTGAATGATTGCGCAGCAGCGTGACTTGTGGAATGCCTTGCGCAGTATGTGTGGCTGCCACCTCGCTGTTGGGATTGCGCTGCAGCTGCAGATAGTCAGCAGCAAACCAGCTCAATAGCAACAGCAGCGAACCCCAGGCGAGGATGCTCATACCCAGGCCAATGCGCCTGGTATCGTTCATGGTTATGAGGCTGCTATCGTTTTCTGCCGACGCATCGCCTTGCGGAAATAGCTGCGGTAGAAGGTAATCGCACTCTGTCCGCTGGCGGCAACATCAAAAATTTTCCATCCATCCCTGGTCAGATGTACGCGAAAATCGATACGCCCCGGATAGCCTCCCGGATTATTGATCAACGCTGTGATGGTAGTGCGCTCAAAGTTGTTAAATCGCGCCGGCAGATAGACGACATCCTGGCCATCATAGCTGGAGAGTTTTTCCGCCATGGCCGTAAGAAACATCACCTGCAGCTTTTTGGCCAGGCGCTGATGCTGCGCATCTGTCATATGGCGACCGTATTTTCCTGCGGCAGCCTTCGCCATAAATGGGAAATCAAAAGAGGGCGAGATTTGGGTTGCCAGGAATTCACCCAGCCCATCACCGTTCTGATGCTCTTTGAGATAATCGAGCAGTTTATCCATCCCCTTCTGCAGCATGACAACCGGATTTTCAACATCCGCCTTCTTTTGAACATGAGGCGCTTCCACAGACGCAGCCCCGGTTGTTTCCACGGCTGGCGGCACAGCCGCAGCGGGC
>DAOUQU010000265.1 GCA_030625445.1 Gammaproteobacteria bacterium | reverse complement strand
GCTTTGGCGATAGCGTCGGAATCATGGCCATCGACATCACGCACGACGTGCCAGCCGTAGGCTTCAAAACGCGCCGGCGTATCATCGGTAAACCAGCCTTCGACTTCACCATCAATGGAGATGCCGTTGTCATCCCAGAATGCAGTCAGTTTGCCGAGACCCAGGGTACCGGCAAATGAGCATGCTTCGTGGGAGATGCCCTCCATCATGCAGCCGTCGCCCAGGAAGGTATAGGTGTTGTGATCGACGATATCGTGGCCGTCACGGTTGAACTGCGCCGCCAGCACTCTCTCGGCCAGCGCCATACCAATCGCATTGCTGATGCCTTGTCCCAGAGGACCGGTGGTAGTTTCAACGCCAGGCGCATAACCATACTCAGGGTGACCCGGAGTCTTGGAATGCAGCTTACGGAAAGCCTTGAGATCATCCATGCCGAGTTCGTAACCCGTCAGGTGCAGCAGGGAGTAGATCAGCATCGAGCCATGTCCATTCGACAGCACAAAGCGGTCGCGGTCAGCCCAGTCCGGATTGGCCGGGTTGTGTTTCATGTGATCGTTCCACAGCACTTCAGCCATATCCGCCATTCCCATGGGAGCGCCAGGGTGTCCGGAATTTGCTTTTTGTACTGCATCCATGCTCAGTGCACGAATGGCATTAGCTAGATCTCTGCGTGAGGCCATTTGGGTATTCCCCTCTCAAAATGATTAGAAAAAGTGTTCAAAAAACCTGTCAATCATACTACGAATTGAGAGGCTTTCAATGAATATTCGAATATTCTGTTATTTGGCTGTTGTACGCCGGAAGTAAATATCACGACATAAAGCACGGCATTCTGACGCAAACAAGCGTCAGGATCAATAAGGGAGAACCCCTGTTACAGGCATATGAGCATAAAGCAAACTTATTCACCCATATGTTTATCTTTTTAAACAATGGCTTGAGATACTATTCTCCAATCCACTTGATAGAGCATCCCATGCTGGGAATCTGCTCCGCAGGGCCCCTGCCCGTCTCTGCCACCAGCTTCATCGCTTCAAACAGATCACGGCGGACATCCCCCGCCGCCGTCTCTTTTCTGCTCTCATCGAGACGGCCGCGATACTGCAATTTGAGGTCTGCATTGTAGCCAAAGAAGTCGGGGGTACAGACTGCGCCGTAGGCTTTGGCGATTTGCTGAGTCTCGTCCAGCAGATAGGGAAATGGATAATTGAACTCCGCCGCTATCTTCTTCATGTTGTCGAAAGAGTCTTCGGCGTATTCAGTCAGATCATTGGACATGATAGCCACCGAGTTGACGCCCATCGCTTTGAGTTCAGCGGTATCACGCACAATGCGATCCCGAATCGATTTCACGTAGGGACAATGATTGCAGATAAACATCACCAGCAGCCCTTTCTCACCTTTGCTGGAGTCCAGCGTCCAGGTTTTTCCATCCACACCGGGCAGAGCGAAATCAATGGCGGGTTTGTCAAAATCACATACAGGCGGTTGCAAAGAGACCATGGGGGTAATCCTCTCGATAAAATCAGGGTCAGAATTGTAGCAGAAATGTTTTAGGTTTTAGGTGGGAAGGTTTTAAGTTTTAGGTTTTAGGACGTGGCAATCAGCATAGTGCATGGCGCGCAAAAAGGTGGGATGCGCTACCGCATATGCTATACCCTGCGGTCTGGCATTTTGTCATTGCGAGGAGCCTCAGCGACGCGGCAATCTTTTCCCCTAAAACCTAAAACTTAACAACCTAAAACCGAATCTTAATAATGAATAGAGACAACAAAACTACTGACAACCCGGCCGGGCGCAGAGAAATCTTCTCCTGGGCGATGTACGACTTTGCCAACTCCGGTTACACCACAGTGGTGCTAACGACCATCTTCAGCGCCTATTTCGTTGCGGTGATCTCCAATGGGCTACCCGCCGGAACAGGAACCTTTTTGTGGACGCTGGCGATTGGCATTGCCAACTTCATGGTGCTGCTCAGTGCGCCTGTCGCGGGGGCTGTCGCAGATCACAGGGCGATGAAAAAGCGCTTTCTGCTGGCGACAACCATCGGCTGCGTTGCCGGCACCGCCCTGCTCTCTCTGGCAGGTCCCGGCAACATACTCTTCGCCATGCTGCTGTTGATTCTCTCTGCCGTCTGCTTCTCGCTGGGAGAGAGCCTTATCGCCGCTTTTCTTCCCGAAATAGCCCCCGCTGGAAAAATGGGACGCATCTCCGGCTATGGCTGGAGCCTCGGTTATGTCGGCGGACTGCTGACCCTGGGGATCTGTCTGGCATGGATTACCTGGGCCAAAGCCAAAGGCCTGCAGGCAACAGAGTATGTGCCGGTGACGCTGCTGATTACAGCGGCGATTTTTGCCCTGAGTGCAACGCCAACCTTTTTGTGGCTGCGTGAACGCGCTGTTGCACGACCGCTTGCTGATGATGCCTCTTATCTCAGAAGTGCATTCAGCCAGGTCGCCCGCACACTCAGAGAGGCGACCCGCTACCAGGATCTGTTTCGTTTCCTGCTGAGTCTGACCGTGTTTCAGGCCGGTGTCGCCACAGTGGTGGTGCTTGCTGCAGTCTACGCCCAGGAGGTGATGGGGTTCGACAGCCAGCAACTGGTGGTATTGATCATGGTTGTGAATGTCACAGCTGCAGCCGGCGCCTTTATCTTCGGCTATGCCCAGGACAGATTCGGCTCTGTCCCCTCCCTGGCAGTCGCCCTGGTAATCTGGATTGCCGCAGTGCTGGTGATCTTTGCTGCAGAGAGCAACGCCGGAGTATGGATCGCC
>DAOUQU010000090.1 GCA_030625445.1 Gammaproteobacteria bacterium | reverse complement strand
GATCTCTTTTATGCCTCGCCAGTCTGAGATATGGTCTCACTAGGATTTGTGTGAATCGTACGATTATTACGGCTAATATTTTAAATTAGCCGGAGTTGTTATTTTCGGATAACAGACAATTTAGAAAATTATTGTCAGCATCATTATTTGATGATGCTGAATCGCTGCCGGGAACTCCGGCATGCAACAGGCCGGTAGCAAGCGCTCACCGGGCGAGAATTGAGAAGACTTCTCCACTGTATAGGATCTGATAGATGCTTTGAAAAAGCTTGTCAGGTGTAAAAAATGGAATCGTCCCGGCGAAACCGCCCGTGGCGCAACATAATATTCGGCCCCCGATGGGTGATTACATCCGCATCAGACGCCAGTTATAATTTCGGCGTTTTCCAATATTAGCGGATTTGCCGGACAGGAATGGCGGCAGACCATTTTGATGAAGGTCTGCATCACATCTTCTCTTATTTTCTGCGCTCGAACCTGGCGCTTTTCTACTGCACCTGAAGTGTATCGCTGACGCGGTATTAACACAGATATGTCTGAACAGCCTGATCGCATGATCCGGCTGCCAGTGCAATCACAGGTTTATACAATGAAAAGAATGCTAATCAATGCAACTCAACCGGAAGAGCTGCGTGTTGCAATTGTCGATGGACAGAGCCTCTTCAATCTGGATATAGAACATCCCGGAAGAGAACAAAAAAAAGCCAATGTTTATAAAGGCAGAATCACCCGCGTAGAACCAAGTCTTGAAGCCGCCTTTGTTGACTACGGCGCGAATCGTCATGGCTTCCTGCCAATGAAAGAGGTGGCCAGAAGCTACTTCTCTGAAGAGGCCCAAAAAGCCGGTGGCAGGCCGAAAATCAGTGCTGCCATCAAGGAGGGGCAGGAGATCATCGTTCAGGTCGAGAAGGAGGAGCGCGGCAACAAGGGTGCGGCCCTCACTACATTTGTCTCTCTGGCAGGCCGCTACCTGGTGCTGGTGCCAAAGAACCCCAGGGCTGGTGGAATCTCGCGACGTATCGAAGGCAGGGAACGCGCAGATTTACGTGAGGCGATGTCGAAGCTTTCAGTCACAGAAGGAATGGGATTGATCGTGCGCACCGCCGGTGTTGGAAAAGTCTCTGAAGAGCTGCAGTGGGATCTGGATTATTTGACCCAGGTATGGACGGCTATTGAGAAATCGGCAGAGGAGCGCGCGGCTCCTTTCCTGATCTATCAGGAGAGCAATGTCATCATTCGCTCGATACGTGATCATCTGCGCAATGATATCGGTGAAATTGTCATCGACAGCGAAGAGATGTTTCGTCAGGCGGAGAGCTTCATCAAGCAGGTGATGCCGCATAACGCACACAAGCTGAAACTCTATACAGATGAGACCCCGCTTTTTTCACGCTATCAGATCGAGAGTCAGATTGAGTCCGCCTTCGAGCGCGAAGTAAGCCTGCCTTCCGGCGGGGCGATTGTTATCGATCATACTGAAGCACTGGTTTCGATCGATATCAATTCGGCGCGCGCGACCAAGGGCGCGGATATTGAAGAGACTGCGACCAATACCAATCTTGAAGCCGCTGATGAAGTAGCACGTCAGCTGCGTCTGCGGGATCTGGGAGGGCTGTTCGTCATCGATTTTATCGATATGATGGCGAACAAAAACCAGCGTGCCGTGGAAAATCGTCTCAAAGCGGCGATGAAAGAGGATCGTGCACGGGTACAAATCGGCAGGATCTCCCGTTTTGGCCTGATGGAGATGTCAAGACAGCGGTTGCGGCCGTCACTGGGGGAGGGGACTCAGAATGTCTGTCCGCGCTGCGATGGCCAGGGTACGATCCGCGGTGTACGTTCGTTGGCGCTGTCGATTCTGCGAGTGATCGAAGAACATGCTCAAAAGCACAATACGGGAAGAATCAGCGCCCAGCTTCCGGTCGATGTAGCCACCTATCTGCTCAATGAGAAGCGCCAGGCGATCTACGATCTGGAGAAGCGGCAAAATGTTGAAGTGATTCTGGTGCCAAATCCGCATCTGGAGACACCGCATTATGCCATTGAGCGATTACGCCAGGAGGATATTCCGAGCGGAAGTGCAGACCAGGCGAGTTATAAAACTGTGGATGCCCCGGAAGTGAAGGTTCCCGAGAGCCACTCTGTGCAGCAGGCGCGTATGCAGCAGCCTGCAGTCAAGACCATCGAGCATCAGCCGCCGGCGCCACAGCAACACAAGAGAGAGGAGGTTGCAGCATCACAATCTAGCGATAGTGAAACTTCCGGGAACGGCTTTATCAAGCGTATTTTTACGTCACTCTTTACGCACGATGCTGCTCAAGAGAAGGCGACGGAAGATAAGGCAGTGGAAGAGCAGAAGAAGCCACAACAACGCAAGCCCCAACAGAGGCGCCCCCAACAGCGGCGTCCACAGCAGCGTAGAGGAACTGGTAACCCGCGTCGTCGCAGTCAGGCGAGCAAGCGAGGGGGGCAGAGCAGAAGCACGCAGCAAAATCGTGCGGCGGAGAAGAGTGATGCGGCTCAAAAACCTCGTGAGAACGAACAGAAGCAAAGCAACGGGCAGGAGCAGACAAATAACCAGGGCGGACAGGGGCGTTCACGTCCTCCCCGCGGACGGCGTTCCAGTGCCGGACGCCAGCATGGCGGCGGCCGACAACGGAAGCCACAAAGTCAGCGTACAGAGACAGCTGACAGTGGAAGTGACAAGGCAGCGAGTAAACCTCGCGGTGAAGTCAGACAGGCTGTGCAGTCGGGTTCTCAGGTAGATGCGAAACCTCAAGCAGAAGCAAAGCCAGCATCAAAACCGAGGGCACAAGCGAGGCCAAAGAGTGAAGCAAAGCCTGCAGCGGAGTCAAAGGCACAAGCAAAGCCAGTGACTGAAACAAAGCCGGCCGCGAAACCTGAGACGCAAGCAAAGCCAGTGACTGAAACAAAGCCGGCCGCGAAACCTGAGACGCAAGCAAAGCCAGTAACGGAAACAAAGCCGGCCGCGAAACCTAAGGCGCAAGCGAAGCCAAAGACGGCGGAAGCAAAACCAGATGCGAAGCCAAAGGCACAAGAAAAACCAAAAGCGGAAGCAACGCCTAAAGCAGAAGCGAAGCCAAAGGTGGAGTCAAAGTCGTAGGGTAGTATAAGCGGTAGCGACCTCCATGGATGGAGGAAGTGCAATCAGATTGTCAGGAACAATCATTGCCGTATCCCACCATGACATTGGTTGGCGTCATACGCAAAGCTTCCGCTTCGGCTCATGCCCTGATCTACGTCCTACATGCCATCCTTGATAATGAGTGACAAGATTATTAACAGCCGCGTCCGCATGGAAACAATTGGCGCAGAGGCTGAGGATCAGCGTATCGATAACTATCTGCTGCGACAGCTCAAAGGCGTTCCCCGCAGTCATGTTTATCGTATCCTCAGGCGTGGGGAGGTTCGCGTCAATGGTGGCCGCATCAAGCCTGTTTACCGCTTGCGTGTTGGTGACAAGGTGCGCATCCCTCCTGTACGCACAGCGTCAGCAGTGACTCTGCCGGCCCTGAGCAGGGAACAGAAGCAAGAGCTTTCTGCGGCGGTTATTTATGAGGATGATCGCCTGTTGGTGATCAACAAGCCATCGGGTCTTGCTGTACATGGGGGGAGTGGCATCTCTCTTGGTGTTATCGAGCGGCTGCGGCTCGCACGGCCGCAACAGAAAGGCCTTGAGCTGGTGCATCGCATCGACAGGGAGACATCCGGCTTGTTGATGATCGCCAAGCGCCGTTCGGCGCTGCGCACGCTGCATGAACTGCAGCGCCGGCATGCGATTCAAAAATCCTATCTGGCGCTGGTGCATGGCGACTGGCCTCAAAACCGCATGCAGGTGGATGTGCCGCTGAAAAAAAACCAGGTTCAGGGAGGCGAGCGTCTTGTCACACCGCATCCGGATGGCAAAGAGGCGTTGACCTTTTTTCGCATCAAGGAGCAGTTTGCGGATAGCATGCTGATTGAAGCAGTGCTCAAGACAGGCAGAACCCATCAGATTCGTGTGCATGCACAATATCTCGGGACTCCGATTCTGGGAGACAGCAAATACGCGGATGAGCAAACGCGGCAGCTTTCCCGTCAGCTGGGTCTGAAACGCCTGTTTCTGCATGCTGAAAAACTCAGCTTTCCATGGGGTGAGAGTGGTGAGCGTCTGCAATTGCAGGCTCCGCTCGAGCAGCCTCTTCTCGATATATTGTCACAACTTCGTACTTGATTCGGTAACTATCGATGTATCAACTTCTGGTATTTGACTGGGATGGAACCTTAATGGATTCCGAGGCCAAAATCGTTGCCTGTCTGCAGGCTGCCGCCATTGACCTTGAAATTGTGCCTCCGCCTGAAGAGCAGGCCAGGCAGGTAATCGGTCTGGGGTTGATCGAGGCAGTCGCGAGACTCTTTCCCGAATTGCCATCTGCTCAGCATCAGCCTCTTGCTGACCGCTATCGTGAACACTTTCTGGTGCTCAACAAGGCGAAATCGCGACTCTTCCCCCAGGCGCGTGAAGTGCTGGAACAACTCTCCTCCGATTATCTGCTGGCAGTCGCCACCGGGAAAAGCCGCAGGGGTCTTGACAAGGAACTCGACGAGACCGGGCTGCGGCCGCTGTTTCAGGCAAACCGGTGTGCGGATGAAACATTCTCCAAACCTCATCCTCAAATGCTGCAGGAGATTCTGCATGAACTGGGTATGAGCGCTGCAGATTCATTGGTCATCGGTGACACAGAATTTGACATGCAGATGGCCGCCAATGCGGGTGTTCCGGCATTGGGTGTCTCCTATGGCGTGCATGACAGCGAGCGCCTGCTGCGCCATGGCGCACTGCACTGCCTTGATGCGATAAACGAACTGCCTGAATGGGTGAACAAACATGGTTGATATAAACAAGGGTGATTCCGGGGAGATTGTGTGGGAGCGCGATCTGATTGAGAAACTGGCGCTGGAGTCGGTCAAAGAGCAGCGGCGCAAACGACGCTGGAGCATCTTTTTCCGCTTCCTGCTGTTCGGTTATCTGTTTCTGCTGCTGTATATGGCTTTCAATGGAAATATGTCGACCGATAATCTCAATGTTGGTGATCATACGGCGCTGATTGCGATCGATGATGTGATTCTGCCGAAGGATAAAGGTATCTCGGCAGACCAGGTTGCAAAGGGGTTGAAAAACGCCTACAAGGATAAGAGCACCAAAGGGATCATTCTGCAGATCAACAGTCCGGGCGGCAGCCCCGTTCAGTCAGCACGCATCTATGCCGAAATCCGCCGCTTGAGAAAAGAGCACAAGGATATCCCTGTCTATGCGGTCATCGGGGATGTCGGCGCATCAGGAGCTTACTATGTCGCTGCAGCAGCAGACGAGATCTATGCCAATGAGTCGAGCATTGTCGGCTCCATTGGCGTGCGCATGGGCGAGTTCGGCTTTGTCGATGCCATGCAGAAACTGGGCGTCGAACGGCGCGTCATTACCTCCGGGAAAAGCAAGATCTCCCTGGACCCCTTTCTGCCGCTCAAAGAGGAAGACCGTGCGCATGCGCAGACGATGCTGTCGGAAGTGCACCAGCAGTTTATCCAGGCTGTGCGTGACGGGCGTGGAGATCGTCTCAAGGAGAGCGATGAGATCTTCAGTGGACGCTACTGGAGCGGCGCCACGGCGAAAAGCCTTGGTTTGATCGACGGCTTCGGAGACAGCCGTTATGTCGCCACTGAACTGGTTGGCGTAAAAAAACTAGTCGATTTCACTGTAAGAGAGAATGCCCTGGATCGCCTCATCAGCAAGTTCGGCATTGGTGTCGGCACGGCATTCACGCGCATGATGGAGACCTCGTCCAGCACCGAGCTTCGCTAAAAAACTGGAATATTAACCACGGAACAGACGGAATAGACGGAAAAAACCGGGATGAATTCCGTGTGGTCTGTCGATTCCGTGGTAAAAAAACCGCAGGGCGTCAATAAGCTACGCGCATTGCGCGTAAGTTCTCAATTCACTGGTTCCCACGGTCCTCCGTGGTAACCCATACCTAAATTAGGGATAGCTGAAGGGTCTGGTTGGTGGGCGTATCTATCCGTCTGTCTATGGTATGCATTCCCACGCGGGAGCATGGGAACGAGGAATAAGCCCCCCGGCATTGCGCCGTATGTTAATCCAATTGCTGCAACCAGGTTTTCAATGCCTCTGCATCGCCTGTAAAAACAATGTTTTTCTCCTTTTTGCCCAGCTGATAGTCGTACATGGGGTCATAGTAATCGGTTAGCAGGGTTGAGATCCAACCATTGTGCTGCTGCGTCTCTGCTGTGTGGCGCTGCTTTTCGATGGCGTTGCTCAGTAGTTCACGGATTTCACTGTGACGCACATCTCCGAGGCGTTTACGGATGCGGTCCAGACTTCCCAACAGATACTCGGCCCAGCGCTCAAATCCCTGCTCTTCTCCATGAATGCTCTGGTACTCCTGCAGGGCAGCATCGATGTACTCCAGGCGGGTATTTTCGATGCGCTCCTCAAGCGTCGCTTCAAGAATGATGAACTTCCCCGATTTAAAGCGATCGAACAGCTGCTGCTGCATATGCACAGAGCCGATGTTGCGGCCTTCAT
>DAOUQU010000131.1 GCA_030625445.1 Gammaproteobacteria bacterium | reverse complement strand
CCACCAGAATGACCGAGTCGCCACGATGCACTGATTCCATATCCAGGGGTATGTTTGGGATGAGCTCGGTTGACGTGCGTACATGGATGATGGCCAGATCCGGAAATCGTGCTGAGAACTGATGGCTGATCCGTATCGTCTGTTCAAGCAATTTCAGTTGGCTGGTGGAGAATGTTTCGCGGAGCGCGGCGATGCGTTCAGTCTTGTATGCAGCGAATCGCCTCATGGCTTCCAAATAAGCCGGCGGCAAGAGTGTCTCCTGCACCTCCAGTTGGATGAAATCTGCAGGTCCACGAGGTACGCCGGTAATGCTGACGGCGATACGCCCACCTGTTTCGAAAGTCGCTTTCAGCCTCGCTTTTTTTCCATCAACAACACAGTGAGCTGCTGTCAGGAATCGATGGGCATCGATCTTTGTAGCACTGCATAGACCCCCTGATCCTGTGTTCAGCAGGACCACTGCCGCATAGAGATCCTCGTTATCCGCTTCACCGCCAATCAGTGCGAAGCCGACACCCACCGACGCTAACCAGAGCATGAGGCCAAATACGAACGCCTCGGGGCGAGTCTTCAGAAATCTTCCTCGATTTATTGAGAAACTCCCACGTTCAGATATGTTATCGCTTCCAGATCGCAGCAAGTGGTTCATGAGGTATCGATTACTACTCTCAGTTGATCTTACAGTTTTCTGATTAGTAAGCCCCACTGAAGCGATTTTTTTGTGGGGGGAAAAGCACTGTACAGAATTCTATTTTGAGGAAAATTTGAGTGAAGACAATGCTGCAGGGTCGGTGTGGCTCGTAGATTTTTTTAAGGAGTGGCGGAGAGAAGGAGGGATTATTTCTTCGCCCTGCGGGCCGCGCTGCGCGCGTTCAAATCGCTCCCGGCGGTTTGATCAAACCCTCTGTCGGGTTCTCATCCCTCCGCTCCCATGCAACTGTTTCCTGAATCTGCCCAGGTTATGGCGTCAATCCGGGATATTTTATATGGCGGAGAAGGAGGGATTCGAACCCTCGATGGAGCTATTAACCCCATACTCCCTTAGCAGGGGAGCGCCTTCAGCCGCTCGGCCACTTCTCCGTTGTTACTCTTTTGACATGACTGAAGATCATGTGGGCGTGAAGAGTAGCACGTCTTTTGTCCATTGAAAAGGCCGGCGAGGAAATTCCTAACCGGCCTTTATTACGGCTATGCACATTCAGGCTTTAATCGTCATGTTTCTCTAATATCTCCTCATTTGCGTCGTATTCTGCGACTTCTTCTACGGCTTCTTCTGCGACTTCTTCTACGGCTTCTTCTACGGCTTCTTCTCCACCCTCTTTTTCGCGCTGAATACGCTCGTAAATCTCTTCACGATGGACTGCAACATCGCGTGGAGCATCGATGCCAATACGCACCTGATTGCCTTTGACGCCAAGAACAGTAACTGTGACGTCGTCTCCTATCATCAGAGTCTCACCGACTCTTCGGGTTAAAATCAACATTATCCTTGCACCTTTATTTGTTCAATATACTTACTATTGCGATAGTCCTTCTGTTGTTGAAATACCGCCTCACAACCGAGGCTGAACTGCGATGCCCCTAGTTTTTAAATTGTAACATAAGTTAAATATTTCTCATCTGATTATCCGGTCACTACTCCAGCGGGGTATTTGTACCTTTGCACAAAAAGCCCTCACCCCAGCCCTCTCCCAAAGAGAGAGGGAGTAAATTCAGGGGGGACTTTCCCAGCAGGAGTGGAAGTCATTTCAGACAGTTTTTGGCTCTGCATCCAGATGAAAAGCCTCATGCAATGCTCTCACGCCAAGTTCCAGGTACTTCTCATCGATGACTACGGAGACCTTGATCTCTGATGTGGAGATCATACGGATGTTGATATTTTCATTCGCCAGGGTCTCGAACATGGTGCTGGCAATGCCTGCATGAGAGCGCATGCCAACACCGACGAGCGAGATTTTGACGATTTTATCGTCTCCAACCACCTCGGCAGCGCCTAGTTCTACTGCTGTTTTCTCAAGGATATCCAGCGCCTTCTCATAGTCATTGCGATGCACTGTGAAGGTAAAGTCCGTCGTACCATCCTGAGCAATATTCTGAATAATCATGTCGACTTCGATATTGGCCGCTGCAACAGGGCCGACAATTTGATGCGCAACACCCGGCTGGTCAGGAACTCCCTTGATCCACAGCTTGGCTTCATCACGATTGAATGCAATGCCGGAAATTTTGGCTTGTTCCACAGATTCATCCTCAAAAGTAATCAGGGTGCCGCTTCCCCCCTCTTCAAAACTGGAGAGTACGCGCAGCGGGACATTATATTTTCCTGCAAATTCGACCGAACGGATCTGCAGCACTTTCGAACCCAGACTGGCCATCTCCAGCATCTCTTCAAAAGTGATGCGATCGAGTTTGCGGGCTTTTGGCTCGATTCGCGGATCAGTCGTATAGACACCATCCACATCGGTAAAAATCTGGCACTCATCGGCATGCAGGGCTGCGGCCATGGCGACAGCCGTGGTGTCTGAGCCTCCGCGTCCTAAAGTTGTAATGTTGCCCTGCTCGTCGACCCCCTGAAATCCCGCAACGACGACAACATGACCTGTATCCAGATCTGCACGCACGCTCTGGTCATCGATATCACGAATGCGAGCCTTTGAATGCTCACTGTCAGTGAGGATGCGCACCTGCCCGCCCGTATAGGAGCGAGCTTCGATTCCAGCATGATGTAATGCCATGGAGAGCAGCGCAATGGTAACCTGCTCCCCGGTTGTGAGCAGTACATCCAGCTCACGCACGCTTGGCGCATCAGTAATCTCGCTGGCGAGAGTCAGCAGGCGATTGGTCTCACCTGACATGGCGGAGACTACGACGACGATCTGGTCGCCACGCTCGACATACCCCTTGATCTTCCCGGCAACAGCGTGGATGCGCTCTGTCGTGCCAACCGATGTGCCGCCATATTTTTGAACAATCAGTGCCATAGTATTTCGTTCTATTATTGTGCTGCCTGATCGGCAACCCATGCTTCCACCAACTGCAGCGCCTGCGGAACCCCGTCCGGGTTGCCACCGCCTGCCTGCGCCATGTCGGGGCGTCCACCGCCTTTTCCACCAACCTTCTCTGCGGCCGCCTTGACCAGGTCGCCTGCCTTAAACTTGCCGGTAATATCTTTGGTAACACCTGCGATCAGAGTCACTTTGTCGCCATTGACAGCAATAAGCAGGATGACTGCCGTACCAAGTTTGTTTTTCAATTGATCCAGAGTACTGCGCAGGCTCTTTGCGTCTGCGCCATCAAGTTTTGCTGCGAGCACTTTAATACCGGCAATTTCAACGGCCTGTGATGCAAGATCAGTTCCGGCAGTGACGGCGAGCTGCGACTTCAGCTTCTCCAGCTCCTTTTCCAGCTCACGGTTGCCATTGAGCAGCTGTGACACTCTGGAGGTGACATCCTCCCTGCCCGTCTTCAGCAGATCAGCAAGATCCAGCATCTGGTTCTGCTCTTCCCCGATCAACTCGACAGCCCTGGCACCGGTGACTGCCTCGATGCGGCGCACTCCTGCTGCTATACCGGTTTCGTTGGTGATCCTGAAAAGACCGATATCGCCGGCAGCATTCACATGCGTACCGCCACACAACTCTACGGAAAAATCCCCCAGACGCAGCACACGCACATCATCGGCATATTTCTCTCCAAACAGCGCCATCGCTCCCGAAGCTTTTGCGTCATCCAGCGACATCACTTCCGTTTTTGCAGGGTTGTTGGCCCGGATCTGAGCATTGACCAGCTGTTCGACGCGCTGCAACTGCGCTCGCGTCAATGGCTCAAAATGGGAAAAATCGAATCTCAGCCGCTCTGCATTCACCAGCGATCCTTTTTGCTGCACATGATCTCCCAGGATCTGCCGCAATGCAGCATGCATCAAATGTGTAGCCGAGTGATTCAACTCTGTGGCAATGCGCAACTCCCGGTTGACATGCGCATCGACACTGTCGCCAACACGCAGTTCGCCACTTTCGATATGACCAATATGACCAAAGACATCACCGCCCTGCTTGCGTGTATCCGCAACCAGAAAAACCCCGCCCTGCTCAGCAACCAGAATGCCCCGGTCGCCAACCTGTCCACCTGACTCGGCATAGAACGGGGTGCTGTCGAGAATCACGATGCCAGGCTCACCGGCACCCAGCTGGTCGACGGATTCACCCTCTTTGTAGAGCGCCACGACGTTGCTCTGCTGCTGCAACTGTTCATAACCCGTGAAGCTGGTATGGCCCTCCAGGGCAACCTGAAAACTCTGATCTGCTGCAAAATTACTTGCGGCGCGCGCGCGTTCACGCTGCCGTTCCATGGCGGTCTCAAAACCGGCCATATCGACTTCGAGGTCGCGTTCACGCGCAATATCAGCAGTCAGATCAGCCGGAAAACCATAGGTATCATAGAGACGAAATACCACCTCACCGGGAATGGTTGCGTTGTCCAGCTCAGCAATCTCCTCATCGAGGATCTTCATCCCCTGTTCGAGGGTCTCGGCAAAACGCAGCTCTTCGACTTTCAGAATCTTTTTGACCTGAGATTTAGCGCAACGCAACTCGGGATAGGCCTCGCCCATCACCTCATCGAGCGCATCTACCAGCGTATAAAAAAACGGCTGCTTCTGTCCCAGCTGATAGCCGTGCCGAATGGCGCGACGAATAATACGCCGCAGCACATAGCCGCGTCCTTCATTGGAGGGCAGCACTCCGTCAACGATGAGAAACGCGGTGGAACGGATATGATCCGCAATCACGCGCAGCGATTTAGCCTCGATGTCATCCACAACGGTGGCATCGGCAGCTGCGGCAATCAGATGCGCGAACAGATCGATCTCATAGTTGGAGTGTACGTTCTGCATCACTGCAGCCAGGCGTTCGAGTCCCATGCCGGTATCAACGGATGGTTTTGGCAGTGGCGTCAGATTGCCATCGGCATCCCTGTCATACTGCATGAACACCAGGTTCCAGATCTCGATGTAGCGATCACCATCCTCTTCAGGCGTCCCCGGAGGTCCGCCCCAGATCTCTTCACCGTGGTCATAGAATATCTCTGTACAAGGACCGCAGGGTCCGGTATCGCCCATCGACCAGAAGTTGTCCTTCTCCCCGCAGCGTGACAATCGCTGCGGATCGACGCCGATCTCATTGATCCAGATATCCGCTGCCTCGTCATCCTCTGTATAGACGGTAA
>DAOUQU010000091.1 GCA_030625445.1 Gammaproteobacteria bacterium | reverse complement strand
CCCAGTATCGCTCCGTCATTTTTTATCACACTGACAGCCAGAAAGATGAGGCCGAAACCATCATCAGGGAGTATCAGGCAGAAAAGCTCTGGAGCGATCCGATTGTGACGCAAGTTCTGCCGGTTCCACATTTCTATCCGGCTGAAGAGTATCATCAGGATTACTATCGCAATAACTCCATGCAGGGATATTGCCAGGCAGTGATCTCGCCAAAGCTTGCAAAGCTTCGACAGCAGCATCGATCATTGCTGAAATCAGGGGAGTAGAAGGGTCTGTTTATTTGTCATTGCCGCGTCGGCGGAGCCTCCTCGCAATGACAAGATGAATGCACTGGTTCCCACGCTCCTCCGTGGTAACCCATACCTGCACTGGATATAACGAAATATGCATTCCCACGCAGGAGCGCAATGGCATTCTCTTACCCGACAGAATCTGAAGTCAAATCGTAGCACTTAAGTCACTGATCTAAAAGACAGGAATCAAGTTCCAAATTATTTGCACATAAAACTTGACTCGTCGCAGCCATTTTTGCATAATAGCGTGGTCATTATAGGCGTAGGAACAGAAATGAACACAGCGGTAGATTTGCTGGCATCAACCACCTTTGCAGGAAGACGATTCAATCGCAAGCAACTCGTCGAGATACAGCAGACGGTCAACAATTTTCCCCAGCTCACTCTCCGGGAGCTCGGGCATACGATCTGCGATCATCTGAACTGGGTCACGCCCCGCGGCAAATATCGCATCCAGGCCTGCCTGAATGCGTTGGCGGAGATGCAGAGCGCAGGTTTGTTCCAGCTGCCCAAAAAACAAACGCGCAAGAAAGTGTCACAAAAACCGATTCAGTGGAGCGACAGCACAGCCGCGCAACCGGTCATCAACTGCCCATTGAGTCAGTTCACCACGATTACCGTCGAACTCGTCACCAAAACCGAAGAGATTACCCGCTTTAACGAATATATCGATCGCCACCACTATCTGGGCTACCGACGACCGATCGGCAACCACCTGCGTTATTTCATCATCGGCCGCGATGATCAGGGCGAACACCTCCTGGGGTGCTTGTTGTTTGCCTTCGCGGTCAACAACCTGGAGTGCCGTGATCAGTGGATAGGCTGGAGTGACAAGCAACGCGAGAAACACCTGCCGCTGGTGATCAATAACACACGATTCCTGATCTTTCCCTGGGTACAGATCAAGAACCTGGCTTCCAAAGCACTCTCTCTTGCAACAAAGCGGATCGCCAATGACTGGCTGGAGCAGCATGGCCTGCATCCTTTACTGCTGGAAACCTTTGTGGACACCGGACACTTCACAGGCGCCAGCTACAAGGCAGCCAACTGGTCACAGATCGGTCAGAGTCTGGGTAAAAAAGGGAGTAAGCATGTTGCACAGAAAAACCCGAAAGCCGTGTTCGTCTACCCGCTGCATGATGATTATCAGACCATCCTGACACAAAACAGAGCCTGGATGAAACCGGCGAAGAAAGGGAAAAGCCAACTGGCCAAACAAAGCGCTGCAGCGATCCCCGAACTCACCATGGATGATCCCTTTGTCGCGTTATGGCAGCGCGTCATCGTGCTGCTCTCCAGCGTCGCGGAGGAATTCGATGCACAATGGCAGCAACGGCGGCGCATCATCAACTCGCTATTACTGATGCTGTTTATCTTTCGCTTGGTGTTCTCAAAAAACAAACAGGGTTATGCCACCACCATCACCGAACTCTGGGCGCAGTGTGACAGCATGGGCGTCGTACTGCCGCAGTCAAAGCCGGTGTCAGCCTCGGCATTCTGCAATGCCCGGAAAAAGCTCGATGCAGGGATCTTCAAGACGCTCAATCGCCGCGTCATTGCCGCCTATGAGCAAACCCCCGAGTCCGCCAACTGGCTTGGACGGCGTCTGTTTGCGGTGGACGGGATGAAAATCAACCTGCCGCGCCCCTTGCGTCGTCTGGACTATGCGTTGCCGTCCGACAAATCCCACTATCCGCAAGGGCTGGTCAGTTGCCTCTATCAGCTCAAGTCGCAAATCCCTTATGATTTCGAATTGGCTCCTCACATGAGTGAGCGCCGTATGGCGCTCGCGCATCTGGAGACGTTAAGATCAGGGGATGTTGTGGTCTATGATCGGGGATATTACTCCTATGCCATGCTTTATGCGCACATGGACCGGGGCGTGGATGTCGTCTTTCGTTTGGCGCGGCGCGCCGGCAAGGCGATTGATGCATTCATGGATAGTCGTGAAACAGACACGATCGTCACCATTGAGGTTGCATCGGCGCGTCAAGCTGAGGTTCGGGAGAAAAACCCTGGTATCGAGTTCAAACCCTTGTCATTGCGATTGATCAAGTATACGGTAGATGAAACCACCTATACGCTGGGGACGACTTTGCTGGAGAGGAAAACTTATCCGAAAGCCGCATTCCCCGACCTGTATCACGCACGCTGGGGAGTTGAGGAGTTATACAAGGTCTCCAAAAAACTGGTGAATGTGGATGACTTCCACGCCCACACGGAACGTGGTGTAAAACAGGAGTTGTTTGCCCATTTCGTGCTATTGACGCTGAATCGGATCCTGGCCAACCACGCCGAGGCGGGATTGAATGCCAACGGGATCGCTTCGTCTAAGGCGCCACGCTTTAAGGTCAATCTAAAAAATGCATTGGTCACCATGGCGCGACACATGGAGGAGTTGCTTCTCGAAACCAGCCGACTCACTTGCCAGACATTGAACACGGTCATTGATGCACTCGGCTTCTGTCGGCAGAAAACACGACCCGGCAGGAAGTACCCCAGGGTATCAATGAAACCGACTGGGAAATGGAGACCTTCCAAAGCATAGACTGAAGTCAGAGCAGCACAGAGGCCAGAAGCCCGCCTCGCCGGGAATTTCCTTTCATCGTAGACTTGCTCCCTTAAGTGAATTTCTTTTTTCACTAAGTTAATGACATTGCGCAGGAGGATGTGAACGAGTAATTCAAACCAAGGAAGATCCGTCTGTTAGTTTTCGTGTTTTTCGTGCCTTTCGTGGTCGAATATATTGTCATGTTGACTGTCGGATCTCAAACATAATGAAACAACGCCTCGAAAAACTGCGGGACTACCTGCTGCACGATCTCATAGAGCGTGATACTGCCGTGCGCCTGGCGCTGTTGTCCGCCCTTGCCGGCGAACATCTGCTGCTGATTGGGAAGCCGGGTACTGCAAAAAGCATCCTCGCCCGCCGTCTGCACCTGGTCTTCCAGGAGGGCGACTACTTCGAGCGGCTGCTGACGCGTTTCACCGTACCCGAAGAGCTGTTCGGCCCGCTCTCGATCAAAGCACTGGAAAACGATCGCTACGAACGCCTCACGCAGGGCTATCTCCCTTCTGCGAACATCGCTTTTATCGACGAAGTCTTCAAGGCCAACAGCGCCATTTTGAATGCACTGCTGACTATCCTCAATGAACGCGAGTTCGACAACGGCGACCAGCGCATCAAGCTCCCCCTGATTGCCGTCATCGGCGCCAGCAACGAATTGCCGGACAATCCCGAACTCGACGCCCTCTATGACCGTTTTCTGTGCCGCTACAAGGTCAGCCCGGTATCGGAAGAAGCCTTTCCCCAACTGCTGACGTTGAGTGATTCCGAACAGCAGCCTGTGCCTGAAAACGAGCGCTTGAGCATGCAAACAGTCAGGCAGATTCAGCAGCAGGCGCAGAGTGTCACGCTGCCGGACGATGTCATTCTGCTGCTGCAGTCGCTGCGTCTCTATCTGCAACAGCAGAATCTCTATCTCTCGGACAGGCGCTGGCGCAAGATCATCAAGCTGATGCAGGTCTCCGCCGTTACCAACGACCGCGACAGCGTCTCGATCTGGGACTGCTGGCTGCTGCAGCACTGCCTGTGGGATGACCCGAAGCACCGCGAACTGATTGCCGAGTGGTACCAGTCGCACATGGGCATCGGCAGCGGCTTCAACCACGAGCGGCTGGAGAAGCTGGTGCATACCTGGGAGATCACGCTGCAGAGCGAGTCCAGCAGCACCACCCAGAGCAGAGATGCAGCAGGCGAATTGCTCTATGAAGATGCTGACGGCCACTCCACTACGCTCAAGGAGAGCAGCGAGCCGGCCATACGTGACGGTGAACCGCTCTACCTGGCGCCGCCGGATGAAGATGACCGCAGCAACAACGGAACTGGTTACAGCCGCGATGAACTGCTTGAGAGTTTTTTTGATGATATCTACCAGCAGTGCCACATCAACGGCCAGTGGAAACATATCAATGCCTACACCAACAAGGCCGCCAACCGGCTTGCCTATCACCATCAAAACAGGCCCATGATGGAAGCAACCCGGCATGCTGAGACCTTTATCAGCGGACGCATCCGCGAGACGCAGGCCATTTTTGATGATATCAACATCCTCAAAGGCAAGCTGCAGCAGCAACAGCTCTCTCTCGAACAAACCATCGCCGAACACCTGTGGATACCAGCCGGCTTCAGTGAAAAAGCAGCGCAGAGCCTGAAGCAGTCGGTCAAGGCTGCAGAAGGGCTTGCCGGCAGAATGGAGCAGGTTATTACAGGCTACTCCAAGCTGCCACGTGAGTAGCTGAGATGCACAGCCTGCACGCTCTGGATCAAAAATTTGCCATCCTCGACGAATTGCCGGAGTCGCTCTACGCACTGGTCATCACCCACCCGCATGGTGAACTGCATCAGCGTGCAGCCGGCGTGCTGCAGTGGCGGGAAGCCCTGCTTACCGGTGAACTTCCTTCCGAAGAGCAGTTAAGCTGGCCTGAGAAGCAGATCTGCCGGACAATCCTGCTGCGCCTGGAAGTGCTGGATATCGTTCAATATTGCCACCAGCAGGAGGAGTTGACCGACTCGGTGCTGGAGAGCATTTTAGAAGGAATCAGCAGCGCAGAGGATTTTTCCCGCAAGACCGCAGGAGTCGACAGCTTTGATGACAAGCAGGCGCAGCGGCAGAAAATCCGCGACAGGGATTCACAGTTTGAAGACCATGAAGGTTTGTCGGACCATCTGAACTCCTCATCCGGCACCTCTGATGAAGCAGCTGCAGGAGACTCTCAAAGCGCTGACTCTCCCCGGGACTCTGCTCTCGATGCATTACACCCCCCTCAGCAGCAAAGCGATAGCGACCTGAGTAGAGAGGGTCAACAGCCTGCTGCTGAGTCCCGCTCATTTAACCCGGGTGATGACAACACCTCCTTTCAGCTACAGGCTGCGGATGCAGCAGCCACCGAAGAGCCGCAGATTGCATCAGCAGATGCCACCTCACACAGCCTCGACACAGAAGCATCACAACAGCTGGCGATCACCGCTGAACACTCAGCCGATTATATCGAGAAGCAATGGCAGGAGCTTGCCGAGAGCTGGCATGAACTCTCCGGTGTGTTTGACGAACTCGGCGGACTTCTCGGCCGCGGCTGGGATCTGAGCCGGGGCATCCTCGCCTCCGGCGGCTGGCGCGATATCATCCGCTACCGCAAGCTCATCAAGCAGCTCCCCTATCTTCAGCAACTGGTCGCCATGCTCGGAAGACTGCGTGAGATTAGCGGCAGGGACGACGAGCAATCAATCACTGAACAGATCTTTACCCCCGTCAAACGCATCGTCGACGTTGAAGAGGAGAAGATAACGCCGCATGCTGTCAATGAGAGCGGCGGCATTATGCGCAGCGATGATATTGCCAGGATGCTGCCCATGGAGCTGGCGCTGCTTGGCCATCCCCGTTTGAACACGCTGTGGCATGCGAAACGCGCTGAAAAGACCCTCATGACCTATCAGCTGCAGGGCGTCCTCTCTGAACACACTCCGCAGGAGAGAGAGTTCATCGAAGAGCAGCAGGAGCAGAAAAAAACTGAAAAAGGCCACGGCCCGATTATCGTCTGCCTCGACACCTCCGGCTCGATGCAGGGCGAAGCAGAACAGGTCGCCAAGGCGCTGGTTCTTGAAGCGCTGCGTATCGCCTTTGAAGAGGATCGTCGCTGTTACGTCTACAGTTTCAGTGGCCCTGAGCAGGTGCTGCAGCATGAGCTTAACCTGACCACCGGAGGCCTCGCCAGCCTGCTGCAATTTCTGCAGCAATCCTTTCATGGCGGCACGGATGTCACTCAGCCGCTGATAGAAGCGCTGCGCAAACAGCAGCAACAGGGCTGGGAGCAGGCTGATATATTACTGGTCAGTGACGGACGTTTCCCACCACAGCCGCAGCTTGCAGAACGGATCAGAAAGGCAAAAGCAACACAGGAACTGCGCCTGCACGGAGTATTGCTGGGCAACTGGCGGGGAAAGGCGCTGTCAGAGTTGTGCGATCCCGTGCATCGCTTTTCTGACTGGGAAAAAGAGAGGAGTGAGTAGCGAGTGATGAGTAGTATGCATTACCAGGTCCGGATTGCATCACTTCGAAGGAGACCAAAAAAGATCGCCACATCATCTCTATCAACTCTCCTGGCAGCCAAAAAAAAAAGGCGCGGATTAGCGCGCCTTCTTGCTAACAGGAACTGCAGCAAATTTTACTATTGGGCTGCATCCTTGACTTTATCAGCAGCTTCTTTGGTTGCATCAACTGTCGCTGTAGCAGCTTTGT
>DAOUQU010000236.1 GCA_030625445.1 Gammaproteobacteria bacterium | reverse complement strand
GACTCTCTGCGCTTTAATACACTGACCGACAAAGCACGCACTGAAGTCTCCCTGCAGGCGATTGATCTCGCCCAGGTCGATACCTTCATTGAGCAATCGATTCGTTCAACCTACGACGATCCGGATATATCCAAAACACTGTTTGAAATGCTGGTGCCCCACCAGTTAAAGGAGCAATCGCTGAATCTCGATGACCATGTCCTGATTCTCAACGAAAAAGCCGCGCGTTACCCTTGGGAGTTGCTGCAAGATCGGTGGGCGAATAAAAATCAGACTTCGACAACTGCCGAAAGCCTGCCTATGTCAGTCGAGTTCGGCATGATTCGCCAGCTTGAATCCGTGACATTCAGAGCTTCCCCCGTGACTCGCGGGAACAAGGTGCTGGTTATCGGAAACCCGTTGGGGAACGGGGATGAGTTCCCTGAATTGCCGGGAGCTGAAAGTGAGGCTGCAACGGTGCGGGCCATGTTGAATTCCAGAAATCAACATGTCACCGAAGTGTTGGGCAGAGACAGTAAAACAGACGCGCGCAGAGTCATTCTCGCTCTACATGCCGATTCATACAGAATCATGCATTTTGCAGGTCATGGGGTTTACAATTATGAACTCAATAACGACAGCAAAAACTGTGATCTTTGTGGTCAGAAGGTTCCGACGACGACAAGGGTTACGGGGATGGTCATCGGCGACAACAGCTTCCTGACGCCAGCCAATATCAAAAGCATTCGCTTCGTGCCCGAGCTGGTGTTTATCAACTGCTGTCACCTTGGCAGGGAAGAGGGAACACCCCGGCTTGAGAACCCGCATAAGCTGGCAGCCAACCTGGCGACAGAATTTATTCGCATGGGTGTCAAGGCGGTGATTGCTGCAGGCTGGGCCGTCAATGACCGTGCGGCCGAGACCTTCGCAAATACCTTTTATGGCTTAATGCTTGACGGCCGCCATTTTGGCGATGCAGTGAGAGACGCCAGAAAAGCAACTTATCTCCAGCATCATGGATCTAACACCTGGGGCGCTTACCAATGCTACGGGAATCCGGATTTTCAGCTCAAACTGGCAGGCAAGTCCGAGAGTCACTCATACAAAGAGGAGGCAGTGAGTGAAACAGAGCTGGCGTCAAAGATCGATCATATTGGCAATGATGCAAAAATCAGTGGCGTAGATATTCATGGCCTTCGCAAAAAACTGGAATCTCTGGAGGAGAGGATTCCCGATCACTGGATGAACAGGGATGTTCACGAGGCTCTGGGCCGCGCATATGGCGAACTCGGCGCTCTACGCAAGGCAACCGATCACTACAAGGCAGCGTTGGATGACAGGAAAAGCAGTGTTTCCCTGCAAACCATCGAGCAACTGGTCAGCCTGCAAACGAAATTGGCGGTTAAACGATGGCGGGACAACCCTGCAGATCATGATGAGCCTACTCCCGTCAAATTGATCAATGACTCCATCACCATGATGAGGGATGTGCTTAAATTCGGGGAATCCGTAGAACGCTTGAGTATCCTCGCCAGCGCCTACAAACGCAAGGCATGGGTTACCACCGGCAATACACGCATTGCCGCTCTCAAGCGCATGCAGGAGTACTATGGGAAAGCCAGTGAATCTGCTCCCGGCGACAGCTATTCCCTGCTGAATTATTTAACCGCAAAAACAGTCGTTGGCTGGCGTAAAAACAGGGGCAAAAGCGGAGAGAAGTCGAAACAGGAAGTGAAGGCGCTGGCGGCATCCGTGACAGGCAATGAACATCAGAGAGATTTCTGGGGTTTGGTTAGACTTGCGGACTCTCTATTTCTAAAATCGCTTGTTTGCGGTGAAATCCCCGCTGATCAACACGCAATTATTAGTCACTACTCTATTGCCAAAAAACGCGCCGGCAGCCCGGGGGAATTCAACTCCGTCACCGAACACATTGAATTTCTGGCGCTGATGGCTCAGTCACAGATCACAGACCGCGAGAGAAAGATCGAAACAGTGAATTCGTTGAGAAAAATTTTGAATACTTTGAGCAATAAACGCTAGGAATTGGCGCAAATTACCAATGAGACAACGTTATCGAAAAAAAGCGCACGCACACGTTATTGCCGTGCAGTTGAGTCTGGAGACTGAGGGCTTCACTTATCACAAGTGGGGGGCGGAGCAGCGGTGTAAACAAGACGACTGGCTCGTAAATAACGAGGGGGAGACCTATACAGTCGATGCTGAATCCTTTGCGAAGAGTTATCGCATGACAACTCCGGGTATCTACACCAAGAGTACAGCTGTGTGGGCGGAAAAAACCGTCCGTGCCGGGATTGTACCCACCAAAGAGGGAGAATCTCACTACAGGAGAGGCGACTATATTGTCTCCAATGATGAAGAGGGATCAGACCGCTACTGCATGCCCGCAGCCAGATTTGAAGCCAAGTATGAACTGGATCGTCAGGAAAACTCTGATCGAATCGCGTAGCGATTCATTCAGAGCTTCCGATCAGGGCGCCTGCACGATGCCGTTGCCGACATCCTCCAGTTCTGCACCCGGCTCCATTCCACTCCGCGTCGCCATCGCCAGAATCCTGGCCGTCATGTTCTGCGTAGTGATCCTGCCACTCTCCTGCAACTCTTTTTGCGCCCACAGGGCTGCAATCCCCGCCACATGGGGTGCTGCCATGCTGGTGCCGTTCCAGCTCACCAGACCGCCGCCCAATGCCGCGGAAGCGACCGAAACTCCCGGCGCAGAGACATTGCACTGCGTATTGGAGAATGAGGCCACTGACAAACCATTGACTCCCAGCTGAAGGGCGCCGACTGAGATCACTCCATTGCCGGCGGCCGGCGGCGCTACCGCGATTTCATACTGAGGACGATTGCTCTCATTGCCTGACGCGGCAACGATAACCGCACCATGGGCATAGGGGTTTCTCGCCTGCAGCATGGTGGTCAAGGCGCTGTAGAGGTTGATATTTGCCCGATAGGCTTCCAGCGCGATCGAGGTCGCCGGGTTGATATCCATGCCCTGCTGGTTGACGAGATAGTCGACAAACCCCGGAAAATCGATGCCCAGCGACATGGAGATGACATTGGCGCCGTTTTCCACCGCCCAGTTGATGGCATTTGCCAGGTTGGCGGACGTCCCCTGCCCCTCGCCAAGCACCTTGCCAATCAACGCATGGGATAC
>DAOUQU010000074.1 GCA_030625445.1 Gammaproteobacteria bacterium | reverse complement strand
ATCCGCAAGAAAATGGAGAAGAAGAGTCGCCAGGCGGTTGTGATTTAATGCGTATAATTTTTGCCGGAACACCGGACTTCTCTGTCCCAGCGTTACAGGCGCTGATTGCATCCAACCATGAAGTCGCGGCTGTCTATACGCAGCCTGACCGTCCGCTCGGACGCGGCAGAAAGCTTGTGCCAGGCTCCGTCAAGCAGGTTGCTATCGATCATAAAATCCCAGTTTATCAACCACTCGATTTCAGGGGTGCAGAATCTGTTGAGGAGCTGCAGCGGTTGCGGGCCGATCTGATGGTTGTGGTGGCCTATGGGCTGATTCTTCCTCAGGTAGTTCTTGATGCGCCAAAGCTGGGATGCATCAACATTCATGCCTCCCTGCTGCCGCGCTGGCGGGGTGCGGCGCCGATACAGCGCGCCATTATTGCTGCAGATCAACAAACGGGAATCTCTATCATGCAGATGAACGCAGGCCTGGATACCGGCCCGGTGTGGCTGCGTCGGGATGTCGATATCCGTGTCAATGAGACGGGTGCTGATCTTCATGACCGGCTTGCACAGCTGGGAGCCGAGGCATTGATGGATGCACTGCCGCTGCTGGATAGTGATGGCCGTCAACCGACTGCTCAAGCGGATGAAGGTGTGACTTATGCGCATAAACTCAGCAAGGGTGAGGCGGCAATAGAGTGGAGCGAGCCAGCTGCATTGATCCATCGTAAAGTGTGTGCATACAACAGCTGGCCGGTTGCCTATACGCAGCTGGGCGGCAAACAGCTGCGGGTGTGGGAGTCACGGCTTGTCGATGGCGACAGCAGGGCTGCGCCCGGCAGTGTTGTCAACAGCTCCCCTGATGGAATTGATGTAGCCACCGGGGAGGGGCTGCTGCGCATCATAAAATTGCAGCTGCCGGGAAAAAGAGCGATGTCCGCTGCAGATTTCCTCAATGCCCACTCTCTTGATGATGTGGTGTTCGGGTAATGTCTTCACTTGATTCACGTACAGCAGGCGCCATGGTGATTCAGCAGGTATTGCAGGGGCGCAACCTGGAGAGTGCGTTGCAGAGTGTTGCCGACAGACTTCCCGAGAAGGAGAGAGCGCTGACCGCAGAGATATCCTATGGAGTGTGTCGCTGGTATTTTCAACTCGACGCCCTGTTGAAACTGTTGCTGGACAAGCCGATCAAATCATCACAGAGAGTCATTCACGCCTTGATGCTGGTTGGACTCTATCAACTGCTGCATACCCGGATTCCGGCGCATGCAGCGGTGTCGGAGACTGTTGCAGCAACCGGGAAACTGAGAAAAGGCTGGGCGAAAAGCCTGACGAATGCGGTATTGCGGCGTTTCCTGCGTGAGCAGCAGAGCCTGCTGCAACAATTGGATTCCAGTGATACTGCACAGCTTTCCATGCCGCAGTGGCTGCTGCAGCGTCTGCAGCAGGCGTGGCCCGGAGAGTGGCGCCAGATCGCGGAGAGCTATCTGCAGCGCCCGCCAATGACGCTGAGGGTGAATTGCAGTAAAACCAGTGTTGAAGCTGCGATTGCAGAGCTGGCTGCAGCAGGAGTTTCAGCACATCCGTTTGAGGAGATCGATTCAGCATTGATGCTGGATAAGGCGGCGGCTGTTGAATTGCTGCCCGGGTTTTCCGCCGGCTATCTCTCGGTGCAGGATGCGGGTGCGCAGTTTGCCGCAATGCTGCTCGATGCCCAACCCGGTGACGAAGTGCTTGATGCCTGTGCGGCCCCGGGTGGAAAAACGACGCACATTCTTGAACGCCAGCCCGATGCCAGTGTCACTGCAATGGATGTCGATGCAGGGCGGCTGCAGCGCGTTGAGGAGAATTTGCAGCGTCTGGGACAGCAGGCACGCCTGATTACAGGCGATGTCTCACTGCAGCAGGGCAAGTGGCGTGACCGCAGTTATGAGCGCATCCTGCTGGATGTTCCCTGTTCCGCCACCGGAGTGATTCGCCGTCATCCTGATATCAAGCTATTGAGAAAAGCCGGGGATGTTGCCTCGCTGGCCGGACGTCAGCAACAAATTCTCGAATCCGTATGGCCGCTGCTGAAATCAGGCGGGGTACTGCTCTATGTGACCTGCTCCCTGCTGCCGGAAGAGAATCAGCAGCAGGTGGAGGCTTTTCTCTCCAGGCATGATGACGCCAGGGAGCAGGCTATTGCGCTGACAGTGGGACGCAAGCACTCTATCGGCTGGCAGATATTGCCCGGTGAGTCGCACATGGATGGTTTCTACTATGCACTGTTAGGGAAGCGTTGACGTGTGTTTTTCTAAAATATCACTCCGGTTCCCGCGCTCCTGCGTGGCAACCCCTGCCAGGATATGCGTTCCCACGCAGGAGCGTGGGAACGAGGGAGCGCTGATACATTACTCCAGAATATCTCTGATGATCATACTGATGCTGCTGACGGTCGATGCCGTCGCAGGCGGGGTCGATGTCAGGGATGTCACGCTATGGGAAAGTGATAAAAGCTATCTTCTGGATGCGGATATCGACTATTTTCCGACTGACACCGTGATCGAGGCATTAAAAAACGGAATTCCTCTTACCTTCGTGGTGACAGTGAAGGTGAGGGAGTCAGATAGCTGGCTTGGCTGGTTTGAGCGCGCACTTACAAAGCGTAAAATTCGCTTCCAGCTGCGTTACCGGCCGCTTTCGTCGCTGTATGAAATCTCCAACGACCACAATCAGAACCAGCGGAATTTTGTTTCGTGGAAATCACTCTTCTCAAATCTGGGTGAGTTGCGGCAGATTGCTATTGTCGAGACCGGGGAACTGGATGCGAACAAGAAGTATCACGTGGAGATCAAGGCAGAGCTCGATATCAACAGTTTGCCGCTGCCGATGCGTCCGATGGCCTATATTGACTCAGACTGGGATATGTCGAGCGGGTGGAGTGAATGGCCACTGCATCAGTAATAAAAGCTGGTATCAAGGTACTGCTGGGAGTAGGGCTGCTTGCCGGGCTGCTGGTGTCGCTGCACCTGATGAGCAGCGCTGTACTGAACGAGGAGAACCTTAACCAGCTCTATATTCCACTGCTGATTTTCAACATCCTGGGACTTCTGATTTTGCTGGTGGTGATCAGTGTCAGCCTGGCCAGGCTGATCAGGGCATACCGGGCGAATCAACCCGGAGCGCGCCTGACCATGCGCATGGTGTCGCTGTTTGTGCTGTTGTCACTGCTGCCGGTAGCAGTCGTCTACTTCTACTCCATGCAATTTTTGCTGCGCGGCATCGATGGCTGGTTTGACGTACAGATCGATCAGGCGATGCAGGACTCCCTGTCGCTTGGCAAGGCATCCATGGATCTGCAGAAACGCTATCTGCTGCACCAGACACAGGAGTTGAGGAGTGAAATCGCTGAAAGGGGAGAGGATGGTCTGATTGTCTATCTGGGCGAGTTGCGTGGCCGCAGCGGCGCCACGGAACTCACCGTGCTGGATTCGAACGGACAAATTATCGCTTCCAGAAATATTAATCCCGGCATCCTCATGGCTGATACGCCGAATAGTGCGATTCTGCGCCAGGTTGCTTTGGCGGGAGCCTATGTTGGTCTCACCCCCTATGGTGATGAGGGATTGCTGCACTTGCGAGTGGTGGTGATGGATCGAATTGAATTATTTTACCTGCAGGGGATCTTTCCGACCCCCGAGCGTATCAGTGGTCTCAGTGACAAGGTGCAGGGAGCTTTTGAAAACTACCAGCGGCTCAGCTATTTGCAGGAATCATTGAAGATCACCTTCTCGCTGGCGCTGTTGCTGGTGCTGCTATTCAGTTTTTTTACCGCAGTGTGGGCGGCTATCTACTCCGCCCGCCGGCTTCTGGCGCCGCTGGTTGACCTGGGGGAGGCGACCAAGTCAGTGGCGGAAGGAGATTACACGACACGTCTTCCACCTCGCAAAGGTAGGGATGAAGTTGAATTTCTTGTCTCATCTTTCAATGCCATGACCTTGCGTATTGGCCACGCCAGGGATGTCGCGGCAACAAGTCAAAAACAGGTTGAGGATCAGCGCGCCTATCTGCAAACTGTGCTGGAACATCTCTCCACCGGTGTGATTGCCTTCAGCAGCGAGGGTGACTTGCGAACAGTCAACAGTGCTGCAAGCAAGATTCTTGCTATTCCGCTGGAGAACCGAATTGGCTGCAGCATTGCCACACTTGCTGACGAGGAGCCGTTGTTGAAATCATGGCTGCACAAAGTGCAGGAGATCCGTAATTCAATACAGCATGAACAGCAGAGGCAGGAGTCACTGGATACCTACGAAGGCAGAAAAGTTTTGCGTTGGCGCACCACGCCGCTGATTGGCGCCGGGGGTCCAACAGGTGCGCTGGTGTTGATGTTTGATGACATTACGGATTTATTGAGGGCGCAGCGCGAATCGGCATGGGGAGAGGTCGCGCGCAGGCTGGCGCATGAAATCAAGAACCCGCTGACACCTATCCAGCTCTCGGCCGAACGCCTGCGGCGAAAATATCTGCAGCAGCTGGATGACAGTGATGTGCTGGACAGGGCCACCAATACCATCATTCAGCAGGTTGAGGCGATGAAGCGCATGGTCAATGACTTCTCTGATTATGCCAGGCCATCGAAGCTGGAGAAGGAGTCACTGGTTTTTGATCGGTTGTTACGGGCTGTCGTTGGTCTCTACGGGGCGGAAGAGGGTGAAATTTCACTCTCGCTGCATGCCGGGGATGCGCGCCTGCTCGCAGATTCCGTCAAGCTTCGGCAGGTGGTGCACAACCTCATAAAAAATGCCCAGGAGGCGGTGCATGATCAGCAACAGAGGAAGATCAGCGTCAGCAGCAGAACCGGCGAGGAGAAGCAGTGTCACTTTATCGAACTGGAAGTCGTGGACAGTGGCCCCGGCTTTGATACAAAGCTGCTGGAACGTGTGTTCGATCCCTACGTTACGACCAAGCAGAAGGGCACTGGTCTTGGACTCGCGATTGTACGCAAGATCATCGATGAGCATGGCGGCGGCATCTGGATTATGAATCGTCCCCGGGGGGGCGCGCGTGTTATTGTGCGCCTGCCTGAAGAGAGGCCCAATCAGGAGATTTGTCGTCATATACCTCCACCATCCAAACGAGAGAGTGAATGAATCGTTCCTATATTCTGGTCATCGATGATGAACCTGATATCCGTGAGACTGTTAAGGATATTCTTGAGGATGAAGGCTATGAAGTCGCCCTTGCGGAGAATGCCGAGGCTGCCCGCAAGCAGTTGCGGGATCGTCTTCCCGACATGGTGCTGCTGGATATCTGGATGCCGGATACCGATGGCATTACACTGTTGAAGGAGTGGAAAGAGTCCAGCGGCGGCGAGTTGCCCAGTCCGGTGGTGATGATGTCCGGACATGGCAATGTGGAGACAGCTGTAGAGGCAACCCGGCTTGGAGCCTATGACTTCCTGGAGAAGCCGCTCAGTATCGCCAAGATGATGCTGACCATCGAGAGGGCGATTGAAAGCAGCACCCTCAAACGTGAAAGCAGTGTTCTGCATGATGCCATGGACCTGGAACCTGCCGGGAGGAGCGCTTCCACGCTGCGTTTGAAAGAGCAGGTCAAAAGAATTGCCAGACACGACTCCTGGGTGCTTTTTACAGGAGAGCCCGGCAGCGGTCGTGAAACCTTTGCACGCTATTTGCACGCCAACAGCAATCGTGCAGAGCGTCCTTTTGTCGATGTTGTCGTCTCGGCAATTGCCCCGGGCAATGCTGCACTCGAACTCTTTGGGAAGGAAGAGGATGAGCATATTCAGTATGGACGCCTGGAGCAGGCGCGTGGCGGAACCCTGTTTCTGGATGAGGTTGCCGATATGGACCTCGATGTGCAGGCGCAGCTGGTTGGCGTACTGGACAGCGGCACATTTCTGCGTGTAGGCGGATCCGAACCCGTACATATGGATGTACGCATTATTGCAGCGACCCAGCACAACCTGGAGGAGCAGGTCAATCAGCAGCGCTTTCGGGAAGATCTCTTCTACCAGCTGAATGTTGTTCCGGTTCACATTCCCCCGTTAAGGGAGCATGCGGATGATATCCCGGATCTGCTCAACTACTACACCGACTACTACGCCAGGCATGAGCGCCTGCCATACCGGGAGTTCTCTATTGGAGCACAAAATTATCTGCGCCAGTACGAGTGGCAGGGCAATATCCGCGAACTGAAAAATGTGGTTCAGCGCCTGCTGATTCTCGGCGGTGACGACGAAATCGATGCCGAAGAGGTGGAGTCGGCAATTGGCGCTGCCTCTTCGGTCAATACTGCAGCAGGTGGTGTGGTCTCATTCGACCAGCCTTTGCGCGAGGCCCGCGAGGAGTTTGAAAAGGCCTACCTGACCTATCAACTGGAAAAGCATGAACGCAATGTCACGCAGATGGCGGCAGAAGCCGGTATGGAACGCACTCACCTCTACCGCAAGTTAAAGAGCCTCGGCATTGATGTGAAAGGTAAATGAAAACAAGTTGGCAGTAATCCGTTGGCAGTAGGCAGCAAAACCAAAAAAGAAAGTCAGCAATTTCTGTTCTGTGTTTATACTGCAAACTGACGACTGCGAACTGCCAACTGAATCCAGCCAACCACCCGGAGTTGTTAAAAAAATACTGGATATCCCTTCAAAATTGGAGTCCACAAATAATAATTACCCCCTGCTTGTTGACACTACTCTTGAGTTGTAGCAAAATACGCGCTTCGTTTTTGGAGGGGTTCCCGAGTGGTCAAAGGGATCAGACTGTAAATCTGACGGCTCAGCCTTCGGAGGTTCAAATCCTCCCCCCTCCACCAGAATTTGATGCCTTTGCCATCGGATTTCACTCTGAGTGATTCTGATCAAGGGTCTTTTGTCGTTATTTTTTGCTCAATATTTCAATGGGTTGAGTGATAAAAGGGCTGTTGAGAGGCCGCGAAATCTGCGGGTGTAGTTTAATGGTAGAACTTCAGCCTTCCAAGCTGAATACGTGGGTTCGATTCCCATCACCCGCTCCAGTTTGATGGGAAAGAGGTAATATTTAGAGTTGAGATTTTCTCGCTCTTCCTGGATCCTGAAAATTGCGCCCAGATAGCTCAGTTGGTAGAGCACACCCTTGGTAAGGGTGAGGTCGGCAGTTCGAATCTGCTTCTGGGCTCCATATGTAATAATAGCCTCCTAGGCTGAGAGCTTTTAGAAGTGACTGGTTGGTGCGTGCAGAGTGCGCAATTATTGATATTGTTTTTATGTTATCCGGAGACGCGTGATGTCTAAAGAAAAATTTGAACGTACAAAACCGCACGTAAACGTCGGTACGATTGGCCACGTTGACCACGGTAAGACGACGCTGACAGCGGCCCTGACCATGGTTTGCGCAAAGCAGTTCGGCGGCGAGACCAAGGCATTCG
>DAOUQU010000399.1 GCA_030625445.1 Gammaproteobacteria bacterium | reverse complement strand
TGACCGGTGAAGAGCAGCGTTTTTTGAAGATCTATCAATATTGCGATCCGCTCATCGCCAAGCAGATGGTGGATCACAGCGATGCCTTTGCCGCATTTCTCCCCTGCCGCATCTCCATGGTCGAGGACAAAGAGGGCAAGTTCTGGCTCTATGCGCTAAATATGGACATGATGATCGAAGGTGGCAGGACGCTCCCTGAACCATTGCTCTCCCAGGCCAGCAAGGTGCGGGAAGTCATCCTCGATATCATGAAAAAGGGTGCTGCCGGCGATTTTTAAGACCTTTTTTTCCACAGATGAACACAGATACACACAGATTTATACAAGAAATGTAACATCTCAATACAACCGTGCAGTTAAGCGGGACTGAGGGTTTTTCAGAACTGGTCACGAACCTGCACGGTATCGAGCAATGCACTTCCTTATTAATGAAGTGAAAAAAATATCTGTGTTTATCTGTGTCCATCTGTGGTTTTTTTTGTGGTTAATTGATGATTCGCTGAAAAAGTTCATCGTTCTCACAGCTTCCCGGTTTTATTATGTCTGAATCCCCCTACGTTATTGAAGTCACCGCCGAGAACTTTCAGGCGGTTATCCTCGAAGGTTCCATGCAGCAGCCGGTACTGGTCGATTTCTGGGCCGAGTGGTGTCAACCATGCAAGACGCTGATGCCAATGCTGGCAAAGCTTGCCGATGAGTACCAGGGCGCCTTTCTGCTGGCGAAAGTCAATACGGAAGAGCAGCAGGAGTTGGCCGGCCAGTTCCAGATTCGCAGCATCCCTGCCTGCAAGCTCTTCGTGAATGGTCAAATGGCCGATGAATTCACCGGCGCCCTGCCGGAAGAGCAAATCCGCGCTTTTCTTGACAAACATATTTCACACGAATCCGATAACATTGTCGAGCAGGCGCAGCAACTGTTGCAGCAGGGTGATGCTGATGCCGCCGCTGACTTGATTGCGCAGGCTCTTAAAGAGAACCCCGCCAATTCACGCGCCATCATTGCCTTTGCACAGCTCAAGGCGAGTATCGGCGAAAGTGATGCAGCACAACAGGCGCTCGACTCCCTTCCCGAGGAAGAGCAGAAAAAACCCGAAGTTGCAGCCATGCGGGCGCAAATCGTCTTCGACGAAGTCACTGTCAACGCTCCCCCGCTGGAAGAGCTCGAAAAGATCGTCGCTGCAGACGCCGGCGCTAGCAAGGCGCGCTACCAGCTTGCTGCGCAACTGGTGATGCATAACCAGCGGGAAGCGGCGCTGGATCAGCTGATGATACTGCTGCAGAAGGATCGTGATTATGGAGAAGATGCCGCTCGCAAGGCGATGATCCTGGTATTCGATATTCTGGGCGAACATCCCGTTGCTGCGAAATACCGCAGCCGTATGTTTGGTTTGCTGCACTGAAAACAGAGTGATGAGTACTGAGGAGTGAGTGGTGGATTTTTCCGTCTCGGTTATCATCCCGACCTTTAACAGGGTTGATGTGCTTGGACGCGCTATTGAATCCGTGCTGCGGCAGAGCCTGCCGACAACAGAGATAATCGTCGTAGATGATGGCTCTGTCGACCATACGCAAAAAGTGGTGGGAGAGTTCCAATCCGGTGCTGCTATCCCCATCAACTACATCTATCAACACAACTCTGGCGTCAGCGCTGCACGTAACAACGGTATCCGTCATGCCTGCGGAGATTGGATCGCATTTCTCGACTCGGATGACGCCTGGCTGCCTGACAAA
>DAOUQU010000198.1 GCA_030625445.1 Gammaproteobacteria bacterium | reverse complement strand
GCAGACCATCGTTCTTGATGAGTGGATTTATGATCATAGCGAAGAGACTTCCAGAGAGAATGCGCTGAAGGAGCTGGTTGCAGTGTGGAACGTGGATGTCGATTCGAGCAGCGATCCATGCGAGGCAATTAAAGAATATGGCCTGCGATGTCTGAAGATGACTGGCAGCTGGGCCATGATTAACGAAATCAATCGTCCAGTGATTGTGCAACTGCATCTGGGCGATCAGCGTTCACACTATGTGACACTGTTGGGGAGCGACGCTGAATCTGTGGTAATACGCTTTAATTCAGAGGTGTATCATTTCCCGTATAAGGAGTTGAGCGCTCGCTGGTTTGGCGAGTTTGAGTTGATCTGGCAGGAGCCGCCGATGGGGTTCAGGTCAACAATGTTTCCCGGCGACAGTGGAAAACAGATCGAGTGGCTGCGTGATCGTCTCAGAGAGATAAACGGCGAGGAGATCCCGCCTGAGAGAGGTGAGAATTTCTTTGATGAGCGTCTGGCCGAGGCAGTGCGCTCTTTTCAGGCAAGCAATCATCTGACACCGGACGCGATGGTTGGAATGCAGACGATTATCCGCCTTAACTCAGCCTCTCCATCGGATAGCGGACCGCGTCTTAAAGTGAGAGGATAAGTTGTGTCGCTGATACTCGACGCACTGCGAAAATCCGAACATGGGCGTCATGGCGCCTCGGACTCCGTGCTGCCGCTCATTGTGACGCCGCGTGCCGGCAGGGCGCGGAAAAAGCGGGTTGCGTATCTGCCGATCCTCATTATGCTGCTTGTTGTGATAGCAACAATCGCTATCTTCTTCTATCGGGAGACGATTTTTCCACCACGAACAGTGACTCAGGAGCCGGCGGCAACTGTAGATGCAAAGCCACAGGTGGTGCAGCAGAGTCAACAACAGAGGCGGGCAGAAGCGCCTGTAAAAGAGGTGCAGCCGGTATCGCCGCCTGGTGTTAAGCCGACTCGATCCATCGCACCGCCAAAAAGTGAAAAGTTGCCACTCTCCAAGCCTGAAATTGCTATACCTCTCCCTGCTGTTGCTGATCGGCCGAAAGTGGTAAAACGAACTCTGCCCATGAAGCCGGAGTCAGCAACACAGTCTGAACCGAAGGCTAAGCCAGTACCTAAACTCATAGCTAAACCAAAACCTGAATCTGTTAAACGGGATGCAATTCCCGCTGCACTCTCAACCTTCCCGGCAGATTTTATTCGCAAGGTGCAGCCGCTGCACCTCGATTTCCATGTCTACTCCTCTGATATCAGCAGGCGTATGGTCTATATCAATAACCGCGAATATGAGGAGGGCGATCGTTTGAAAAACAGTTTAAAAGTTCTTCGCATCGTTCCCCAGGGCGCGGTCATGCAATGGAATCAGCAATCGTTTCTGTTGACTGCGCAGGATTAATGAAGCCCAGACCAAGTCGCTGCGCGCCTCGATCAGAGTCTTCCTACAAGTTTTCTACGGGGGAAGGGATTCACTTCAGTGGGTGTTAATGTGTATCAATTCATCCCTTCCCCCGAACCCCCATCCCATGAGCTTATTCAGACATCCTGTACCCTTGATTCCGAGTTTGTTGTTTTGTTATGAGCTTTTCTGAAGAAAATAGTGACTATCAGCGCTGCTTCGGGGGTGTCGCCAGGCTTTATGGCGATGCTGGACTGGAGCGTTTTCAGCGCTCACATGTATGCGTGGTCGGCATTGGCGGAGTTGGTTCCTGGGTTGCTGAAGCCCTGGCTCGCAGCGGCGTTGGAAGCATCACCCTGATCGACATGGACTATGTCTCTCTCTCGAATATCAATCGCCAGCTTGTTGCGCTGCACAGTACACGGGGAAAAGCCAAGGTAGAGGTATCGCAACAGCGCATCAATGAGATCAATCCTGCTTGCAGGGTCATCCTGCATGAAGATTTCGTGACGCCGGAAAACCTGGATGAGCTGCTCGATCCGGGTTTTGACGCGGTCATCGACTGTATCGACAATTTCCGCCACAAAGCGGCTCTGATCGCCTGGTGCCGGCGCGCAAAGGTCGCTGTTGTCACCGTTGGCGGCGCCGGCGGCAAGCGTGATCCGGCAAAACTGCAGATCGCTGATTTAAGCCGCACACACAAGGACGTGTTGCTGTCGCGAACGCGCAAGGAGTTGCGCCGAAATTACGGTTTTCCACGCAATCTCAAGCGGCGCTTCTCTGTGCCGGCTGTCTATTCAATGGAAGAGATGAAAGGAGAGAAGGGGAGTGGCCTCAACTGCGGTGGACTGGGTTCAGTGACGCATGTGACTGCGACAGCAGGACTGTTTGCCGTCTCCAGGGTGCTGGAGTTGTTGTGCAGGCGTGAGGGCTGAGGAGTCCGTAGAGTGTCAATAAATGGAGCGCATTGCACCGGAAAATACCGGGATGCGCTACCGTGTATTCAGCGTGTTCCGTGATCCCATCATTTTGTTCTATTATGGAAAACCACTATCCTCCTTCCAGCATCTCCCAATTTTTATTTGACAGAAACTCGATAGAATCGACTTGACTCTTCTCCTCTCCTCACCGGTTGACCCTTGGTGAGAAGAGATGAGAAGAGTGATTATTGAATCAATCTGGCTTTTTGACGCTTTGCTGCATGACTATCTATCTAGAACAATAAAGCGGCGTCCAATTCATCCTCCGGAGGAGAAATGATTAACATGAGTATAAGACTCACCAGCATAGCCGCTGCTGCGGCGATTGTTCTTGGCGGGACTCTTTCCATATCCACTGCAGTTGCCGCCGACGAGAAGGTGCTGGAAGAGGGGAAGAAACTGGCCTTTACGCGTAAAGATGGCAACTGCCTCGCCTGTCATGCGATTGAAGGTGGAGAGGCTGCCGGTAATATCGGACCGCCGCTGATGCAGATGAAACTTCGCTATCCCGATAAAAAAGTGCTGCGTGCACAAATCTGGGACTCTTCTGTGCGCAATGAAGAGACGGCAATGCCGCTGTTTGGAAAATACGGGATTTTGAGCGAATCAGATCTGGACAAGGTCGTTGAGTTTATTCATTCACTTTGAATCAACGGCAATTCAACAATGTTTTAACACCGGTATATACAGGTATTAGAGATATGAAAAAACTATCAGGCAAGTTACTGCTGTTGTCTGTCGTCGCTGCTGTTGCAGTGACCGCACAGGCGGGGTCAGAGAAGACAACACCAGAGAGAGACAAGGAGGTTTTTGAAAACCGTTTCAAAGAGCGCTTTCCAGATCTGGCTAAAGAGGAGTACGCCAACGGCGTCTACGCCATCGATCCGATCGGGCGCGAGAGTTGGGAAGCCATCGAAGAGTTTCCACCCTACGAGTTGTTTATCGACGACGGCAAGGAGATGTGGGATGCGCCATTTTCTAATGGCAAAACTTACAAGGACTGCTTTGCGGACGGTCCGGGCATCGCCCACAAATATCCTCACTGGGATAAAGAGAAGGGGATGGTGATGACCCTGCCGCTGGCGCTTAACCAGTGCCGCGAGAGTCAGGGTGAAAAGCCTCTTAAATACAAGAAGGGGAGTATCAACAATATTCTCTCCTATATCGCTTCTGAATCGCGTGGTCAAAAGACTAACGTCGTGATTCCGGAAGATGATCCACGTGCACTGGAAGCCTATGAAAAGGGCAAGAAGTTTTACTATACGCGTCGCGGTCAGCTCAACTTTTCCTGCGCAAACTGCCATGTTCAGAATCCCGGCATGAAAATTCGTTCAGAT
>DAOUQU010000357.1 GCA_030625445.1 Gammaproteobacteria bacterium | reverse complement strand
CATCTGTACAACCCGCAAATCCGCCCCATGATTCACCAGGTGGGTGGCAAAAGCATGACGCAGGGTATGCGGTGAGATATGCGTATGAAGACCTGCCCGCTGTGCATGCGCCTTGATGCGATACCAGAATGCCTGCCGGGTCATGCCGCTGCCGCGCCGGGTTGGAAACAGATCATCACAGATTTTCCCCCTCAGTAAATCCTGGCGGGGGCCGGATATAAAACGCTGCAGCCACTCCAGTGCATCTTCACCCAACGGGACCAAGCGCTCCTTATTGCCTTTACCCGTCACCCTGACGACTCCCTGATTGAGGCTCACCTGTTCAGGACGCAAGCTGATCAACTCCGAGACCCTCAAACCAGTGGCATAAAGCACCTCAAACATGGTGCGATCGCGAAAGCCTTCAGCTGTCGAAAGATCAGGGGCCTCAAGCAACTCCTCGACCTGCTGTTCTGTCAGTGATTTAGGAAGAGGACGCCCCTGCCTGGGCATCTCGATCTGCAGGGTCGGATCTGCCTGGATCAATGCTTCCCGGGTTGCCCATTGATAGAACTGGCGAGCTGAAGAGAGCAGCCTCGCTGACGAACGACTGCTGTTGCCCGCCTCGGAAAGCATTGCAAGAAAACCCAGCAGATCGGCGCGGCTTGTATGCAGCAGTGAAGTGTTACGACTTGAATTCGTCCATTTCGACAATTTCCGCAGATCACTCTGGTAGGCATCAAGCGTATTGCGGCTCAGTCCCCGTTCCAACCACAAAACATCTGCAAACTGCTCAATGACGGCGGCATCCTCTTTCAAAGGTCAACTCCTTCATGATGCAGCAACCAGCGTTTGATATCGCTCATGGCGCCCGCGGTGGCGCCGGCGAATCCACCCAACCCGGAGGCAGCAACGACACGATGACAGGGGACGACGACGGGACAGGGATTGCGGCGACATGCCTGGCCAACGGCGCGCGCGGAGCTCTTCAACTCTCCCGCCAGTTGGCCATAGGTCACAACATCTCCAGCGGGAATCGCTAACAGGCGATTCCAGACACGCTGTTGGAATGTGGTGCCTGATAGTTGCAGAGAGGTATCGGCAGACCACTGACCCTGTTTAAAATAGCGCTGCAGAAAAACAACAGTCTCAGCCCCTACACGACTTCCCGCTCTCTGTTCTGAAGTTGGTGAGAGATTGAGGTCAATCTGCGTCACCGCATCACCCCCGGTGCGGATACCAATGAGACCGACAGGCGTCGAGATAATTGCATCATAATCATTCATGAAAGATATTATTTTCTCTCGCAAAGCTTCCGCGTCTGCCGTACACGGATGCACAAATGCCGTGAGCGCAGGGATGCGCAGGAACGGCCTGCTCACGCCCCTCACCTACGATCCCTGTAGGCGAAGACGCCAAGTTCGCCAAGAAAAACCTTTGCGTTCTTGGCGCTCTTGGCGAGAATTATTTTTAATATTTGACTCATTTGTAGAGATGTTGGCCACTCAAGGACTCCAGTAACTCTGTGTTTATCTGTGATTAACCGTTGACAATTTTTTGTACCGCAGCCTGCATCAATCCAACCTCAGATCATCCCTGGTTGCAATTGGCGTCGGCAGTCGCTGTACTACCCACCACGAAGAGGCGATAAATGTAAATAGGGTCGCAAACTGTATCAGATATCCGGTCTCATGGCTGATACTGCCGGAATCCATCGCCACAACTGAAATCAATAGAGAAAACTCGCTCATCTGTCCGAGACGGATTCCGATCGATGTTGAACGTTCTTCGGACTCACCGATGCGCAGCAGCAGCCAGCGAAACACAGGTGGCTTGAGTAACAGGGTAACTGCGCATAACACCAGTGCCGGCAGAATCACCGGGGCTGACATCCCCAGATCCATACGGGCACCAAGCGAGAAAAAAAACAGGATCAGGAAAAAGTCCCTCAATGGTTTCAGACTTTCGGAGACAAACAGCGCCACAGGCGCCGATGCCAGGGATACACCGGCAATAAAAGCGCCGATTTCAGCAGATAGCCCCAGCCAGCTT
>DAOUQU010000414.1 GCA_030625445.1 Gammaproteobacteria bacterium | reverse complement strand
GCAGTGAAGAGAGATGAGAGCCTCGACAAAGAGGGAATCATCTCCAAACGCGGCTACCATGAAACCCGCAGTGAACACATTCGCGCCAAGACCAGCGCCGATCAGATGCGCCAGCTGCTGGAACACTCCGGCATGGATGCCAATGATCTGCAAAACCTGATCGAGAAAGAGCAGCTCTCCAGTGATCTGAAAATCCGCGCCCCGCTGGATGGGATCATTCTGGAGCAGATGGCAGTTCCCGGGCAGCGTCTCGAGGCGCTGGACCCCATCTACCGCGTTGGCCATCTCTCTCCGCTGTGGCTGGAGATCCATGCGCCGATCGATGATGTTGCCAGCATCAAGCTGGGAACAAAGATCCGGCTCGAGAAGTTTGATATCGGCGGCAAGGTGATCACCATCGGTCGCATGGTGCATGGTGAAGACCAGGGCGTCATGATTCGTGCTGAAGTGACCGAGAATACAGAGCGGCTGCGTCCCGGACAATTTGTGCAGGTTTCACTGGCCGTCACTACGGCCGGGCAAAGTTTTCGGGTTCCCCGCTCGGCATTGATTCGCCGGCATGGCGCCAGCTGGCTGTTTTTGAAAAATGCGGATGGTTTTATCGCCACGCAAGTCACCGTCATTAGCGAGGAGAGCAGCCATCTGATTATCAGCGGCCCTTTCAAGGGCAGTGAAGAGATCGCCGTATCCGGAACCTCGGCACTGAAAGCCATCTGGCTGGAAGCAGGTGAATGATGCTCGCAAGGATGATCGAATTTGCGCTGACACAGCGGCTGATGATGCTGCTGGTCGTACTCCTGCTGTCGGGAGGGGGCTGGTATGCCTTCCAGAAGACGCCGATCGATGCCTTTCCCGACGTCTCCAATATTCAGGTAAAAGTCATCATCAAGGCTGCAGGCATGACTCCCGGAGAGGTCGAGGAGAGAATCACCGCGCTGGTCGAGGTGGAGATGCTGGGAATTCCGCGCATGACCATGCTGCGTTCAGTCGCCAAGTATGCGCTCACCGATATCACCGTAGACTTCGAAGAGGGAACGGATATCTACTGGGCCAGGCAGCAGGTTAGCGAACGGCTGAGTGCGATCTGGGAAGATCTTCCTGAAGGAGTTTCCGGCGGCATCGCTCCAATGACCACGCCGCTGGGCGAGATGTTCATGTTTACCATCACCGGCGGGGATCTGTCGCTGATGGAGCGCCGCGATCTGCTCGACTGGGTAATCCGCCCTGCGTTGCGCAGTGTGCCCGGCGTGGCGGATGTCAATGCGCTGGGAGGCTTGGCACGCAGTTTTGAGGTGGTGCCAAACAGCGCCAAAATGCTCGCCCGTGGCATCAGCCTCGAGCAGCTCAAGACAGCGCTGGAGTCGAACAACCGCAACGATGGCGCCGGCCGGCTCAACGATGGTGAAGAGGTGCTGCTGGTGCGCACCGAAGGCAGTATCGAAGATCTCGATGATCTGGCGTCTATCGTGGTGCGTGCAGATCCCAAACAACCTGTACGCGTTGGTGATATCGCAACTGTACGCATTGGCTCCCTGACCCGCTACGGGGCTGTGACCAGTAATGGAGAGGGCGAGGTTGTGGAAGGCCTGGTGCTGTCACTGCGCGGCGCAAATGCCCGGGAGTTGGTTGCAGCGCTGCATGAA
>DAOUQU010000125.1 GCA_030625445.1 Gammaproteobacteria bacterium | reverse complement strand
ATGGCGAAGCTGGTGGCCAGATTGGCTGCCGGTTCCGAAGAGAGATCCATTGTCGCCTATCATCCGGGCGGCATCGTCTGCCTGGAAATCGGGGAAGGATCTGACTGGCAGGTGCAGTGGATGATACGCCCCGAGCTGTTGACGGAATCGCTTTAACTATTGAACGAACACTCTGGGTGAACCGCATCCAACAGGCATGAAACAGACGTTCCATTGTCTAGCTCTCCTGAGTGCTAGGGTGGTGTGCTTTATCCTCTCTTCGATCTGCGGATGAATGGGATTTGTCTCTATTACCTGGATTCTGGTTATATGACTGCAGCAATAACCGAGATTTCAACCAGCAGTTCAGGTCGGGCAAGGCTGGCCTCCACGCAGGCGCGCGCCGGAGAGGCTCCTTCGATCACCCATGCATCCCAGACTTCGTTCATTTCAGCAAAATATTTCATCTCTTTAATGTAAATGGTGGCAGACAAAATATGTTTACGATCGCTGCCTGCCTGCATCAGTAGCTCGTCCACTTTTTCAAGCATAGTGCGGGTTTGTTCTTTAATGCCGGCATCGGAGTCTTTTGCAACCTGGCCACACAGGTAAATCGTGCCATTGTGTATGACAATTTTACTCATGCGACGGCGCTCTGTGCCTAAGCGGGTGATCATTATGTTTTCTCCTGAGGAAAATCGGCTGAAAAATGTAGAACATGCCTGTTTGGAATCATTTTTAGCGAGATCAGGTCTCAGATTGAAATCTGATCCCATGAGTCTCTTTAAAACTCTCGAAAGCTGTCATTTCGACTGGAAGGAGAAATCTTAACGTATTGATAAAGATCTCTCACATTCGTTCGAGATGACAAAAAACACTTATTGGCGCATTTTACAAGAGACTTCGATTATAGAATATGCAGAAGAGTGAAGCTTTCGTTTTCTATGCGGAGATTGCTGCGGTCTGCTGTTTCATCAGCTCGACGATGGCGTAGATGCCGAAGTGGCGGTTGGGAGAGAGGTGCTTGTCGAGTTTCAGCTGTTTGAAAAAGTCATCGACATCCAGCTGCTGGATCTGCTGCGCCGTCCTGCCGTCTGTGAGTTGGATCAACAGCGCCAATACGCCCTTGATGATGGTAGTGTCGCAGTCGCCATGGAAATGGATCAGCTCCGGCTGTGACACATCGGGATAGGGGCTGACCCACACCTGACTCATGCACCCCTTGACTTTGTTCTCTTCGGTCTTGAGGGTTGCGGGCATCTCCGGCAGCTGTTCACCGAGTTCAACCAGGTAGTGATAGCGTTGGTCCCAATCATCAAACAGATCAAGGGTTTCGGCGATCTCATCAAGAGTGGTCATGGTGTATGCGACGGCTGCGTTAGATGCGTTAGACATGGAAGGACTCGCCGCAGCCGCACATCTCCTTGGCATTGGGATTGCTGATTTCAAATCCCTTGTTGAGGGCATTGGTGGTGACGTAATCGATTTCGCTGCCATCCAGCTGTTCCATGAGTTCCTTGCTGACCACGACCTTGACATCCTGGCTGTCGAACACCAGGTCGTCATCATCGATCTCGTCGGCATAGTCGAAGTCATACATGAAGCCGGTGCAGCCTGCCTTGTGGGTGCCCAGGCGCAAACCAATTCCGTGGCCGCGCTTGCTTAACATACTCTTGACGTGCGCTGCAGCACGTTGTGTCAGTTGAATCATTGCTTTACCTCCTATGAGGAAATTGCCGGATTTCGCTAGCGCTCATCCAGTCTACGTTCCGGATTCCCGCTTTAGCGGGAATGACGGTATTAAAACAGCCCCATCGCGAGTTTGCCTTCATCACTGATGCGTTCCCTGCCCCAGGGCGGATCCCACACCAGCTCCACGTGGGCATCGCTGACTGCCTCGACGCTTTTGATGGCGTCTTCCACCTGGCCAGGCAGGATGCCTGCCACCGGACATGCCGGCGCTGTCAGCGTCATATCGACGAAGACTTCATTCTGATCGTTGATATCAATGTTATAGATCAGGCCCAGGTCATAGATATTCACCGATATTTCGGGATCATGAACGCTGCGCATGGCGGCAATGACATGCTCTTCCAGCGAGCTGCCTTCGGGGAGTTCAGGCGCTTTTATAGGCGCGGTCTCCTCGACTGTATGTGCAGCGTTCCTGATGGAGCCTAATAATGTGGCGATTCCCATATTTACCTCCCGGCCTCAGGTTGTGAATTCCGATTCAGGCTGTCGACAAGTCTCTCTGTCGCATGCTCGCGCAGTGGCTGCAGGTCGATCTGATCGATGATTTCCGCCGCAAATCCCTGGCACAGCATGTTCCGGGCAGTCGCTTCATCGATCCCGCGTGAGCGCATGTAGAAGAGCTGCTGCGGGTCGAGCCGTCCGATGGTCGTGCCGTGGCTGCATTTGACATCATCGGCATAGATTTCCAGCTGCGGCTTGGTGTCGACTTCGGCATTGCGCGTCAGCATCAGGTTGTCATTGCTGAGTTGAGCATCACTGCGCTGCGCATCTTTATCGACCAGGATGTGGCCGTCGAAGACAGCGCGTCCCTCGCCATAGAGAATCCCCTTGAACTGTTCGCGGCTGCGGCAATCAGCAACGCGATGCTTCACCGTCAGGTGGAAGTCTGTCAGCTGTTTGTCACCGACTGTATAGAGCCCGCTCAATCCACATGTGGCATGCTCATGATCGAAGTCGAGATGGTATTCGGTTCTCGCCCAGGCGCCGCCGAATGCGAGCGTTACACCCTGGTAGTCAGAGTGGCTCTGCTGATCGACATAGATGCTGCTGAGATGCCAGGCATCGCGGCTCTCGTCCTGCAGGCGATAGTGTTTCAATACGGCGTTCTGCTGCAGGCTGATCTCGGTGAGGTTGTTATGGAAATAGCTTGACTCTGCTGCGCCGACAAAGCGTTCGACCAGTGTTGCCTTTGCGCCGGGCTGCAGTACCACCAGGTTGCGCGGATGCATCATGAACTGCTGATCCTCGCTGAGATGCAGATAGATGACTTCAATGGGGCGCTGCAGTTCGATGTCCTGATCAATGTGGATAAAGAAGCCATCGTTGATCAAAGCGGTATTCAGTGCGCTAAAGATGCTCTCGCTGTGATTGGCGATGTTGCCGAACCAGGTTGCAAGCAAATCAGAATCAGTGGCGAGCGCTGTGCGCAGGCTCTCCAGCTTGACTCCCGGCGGCAGATCTCCGCATGTTGAAAGTTGAGTGTTGAATTGTCCGTTGACCAGCACGATCCTGTAGCTGTCTAGGCTTTGCGGCAGCAAGTCGTCGACAGCAGCCTGATTCTGTTGATGCGCCTGTTCATCGCCTGCAAAGCTGGTTCTCAACAATCCCTCGATGCTGGTATAGCGCCATGCTTCATGTTGGCGGTTATGAACCGGAAGCTGCGTTGCAGCCGCTATGGCATCCTCCCGGACCAGTTTCAACCACTGCGGGGTTGACTGCAGTGACTGCGCGCTTCCTGCAGCGAGTTGTCGTTCAAACCAGCTGTGCTGTTTCTCGAGAGTGATCATGCCGCCGCCTCCCCGGTGATCCAGCCGTAGCCCTGCTCCTCCAGCTTCAATGCAAGTTGCTTGTCTCCGGAACGCACAATGCGCCCTTCAGAGAGAACATGCACGAAATCAGGTTCAATATAGTCCAGCAGGCGCTGGTAGTGAGTGATCAGGATGATGGAACGATCCGGACTGCGCAGTGCGTTGATGCCGTCAGCGACGATGCGCAGGGCGTCGATATCGAGTCCTGAATCGGTTTCATCGAGGATCGCGAGCCGCGGTTCCAGCAGCGCCATCTGCAGAATCTCGTTGCGCTTCTTTTCGCCACCGGAAAAGCCGGAGTTGACGTCCCGCTTGAGCAATTTCGGGTCGAGTTTGACCTCTGCTGCTTTGGCGCGCACCAGCTTGATGAAGGCGACGGCGTCCAGCTCCTCATCCCCGCGGGCGCGGCGCACGGCATTCAGCGATTCGCGCATAAAGGTCATGTTGTTCACACCGGGCAGTTCAACCGGGTACTGCATAGCGAGAAACACTCCTCTGTGGGCGCGCTCCTCGGTCTCCAGTGACAACAGATCCTCGCCGTCGAGCAGCGCCTCTCCAGCTGTGACATGGTAGCCGTCACGCCCTGAGAGCGTGTGGGAGAGGGTGCTTTTGCCGGAGCCGTTAGGCCCCATGATGGCATGCACTTCACCCTTGCCAACTTCAAGATTCAGGCCGTGCAAGATTGTTTTGCCTTCGACGTCGACAGTAAGGTTGTTGATAGAGAGCATGCTATTGGGTTTCATCTGATTCATCCGACTGCTCCTTCGAGCGTAATATTCAATAATTTCTGCGCCTCGACGGCGAACTCCATCGGCAGCTCGTTGAAGACCTCTTTGCAGAAGCCGTTGACGATCATCGAAATGGCATTCTCTTCGGAGAGGCCGCGCTGACGGCAGTAGAAGAGTTGGTCTTCACTGATTTTCGAGGTGGTGGCTTCATGCTCCACCTGTGCCGTGGGGTTGCGCACTTCGAGATAGGGAAAGGTGTGTGCGCCACATTTGTCGCCGATCAGCAGCGAGTCGCACTGGCTGTGATTGCGCGCATTTTCTGCATTCTGTCCGATGCGCACCAGGCCACGATAGGTGTTTTGTCCCCTGGCTGCGGAGATCCCCTTGGAGACGATGGTGCTTGTGGTGTTTTTTCCAATATGAATCATCTTGGTGCCGGTATCGGCCTGCTGCATGCCGCGGGTAACGGCCACCGAGTAAAATTCGCCGATCGAATCGTCGCCACGCAGAATGCAACTGGGATATTTCCAGGTAATGGCCGAGCCGGTCTCCACCTGGGTCCAGGAGATGTGCGAGCGGTCGCCGCGGCAGTCGCCGCGCTTGGTGACAAAGTTGTAGATGCCGCCCTTGCCGTTTTCGTCGCCGGGATACCAGTTCTGCACCGTGGAGTACTTGATGCTGGCGTCATCCATGGCGATCAGCTCGACCACCGCGGCATGCAGCTGGTTTTCATCGCGCATCGGTGCGGTGCAACCCTCCAGGTAACTGACGGAGCTGCCCTCTTCGGCGATGATCAGGGTGCGTTCGAACTGCCCGGTTTTGGCTTCGTTGATACGGAAATAGGTTGACAGCTCCATCGGGCATTTGACGCCTTTGGGGATGTAGACAAAGGTGCCGTCCGTGAAAACAGCGGCATTCAGCGAGGCGTAGAAGTTATCGGTATAGGGAACCACGGTGCCGAGATATTGCTGAATCAGCTCGGGATACTCCTGAATGGCCTCTGAGATGGGGCAGAAGATCACGCCGGCATCGGCCAGATTCTGGCGGAAGGTGGTGGCGACCGAGACGCTGTCAAACACTGCATCGACTGCAATTCCGGAGAGCGCTTTTTGCTCATCCAGTGGGATGCCGAGCTTGTTGTAGGCATCC
>DAOUQU010000189.1 GCA_030625445.1 Gammaproteobacteria bacterium | reverse complement strand
GGCTTCCAGCAGGTTTGGAAAAGGTCTACCGGACCATGGCTGGCCTTTGGTTTTCAGAATCCAATTAGAACCAATCTCTTCAATTGTGTATTTTTCATTGATAATGATTTCATCATTTTCCATACGAGCAGTATCCATTTTCATACTTGATAGTATGCGGTTTACTGTTTCAAAATTATCAAAAAGTTTCACTCGAAAGTTTCCCCGTCTTTTAGACGTAGAGTAATTTTATTGACCATGTTTCACCATCTGCGCTGATGCTATGCGATTACTTGCGATGTTTGGATCGTTGATATGCGGAATCCATCTGATTCTCAGCGTACTCAATCCTCCACATTGTAGTTGAATCCACTTTTTTCAACTCCTCTTTGCTGATACCGGCAAGAGAGCGTTCTGTGATCTCCTGTAATTTATCTTGGGCTTCAATGGCAGCCTGGCAATGCGTATCATCTTCCATCTTGCCTGTGAACGTCAGAGCGGAATGGCAACTGGAGGCAGAATTAAAATAGACATCGATCAGTGAACTGTTGTTGTTAAAGAATGCTTTAATTGCAGTCATGCGCTCTTGTGCAACTCTACGTGCCTTTTCAGCCTGCTCGATGCGCTGCAGTTCCATCTCAGCCTTATCTATGCGTCTCTCTGCTTCAGCGGGGGGATTATGGACGGCACTCTTGTCGATCCCCTTGTGAGACTCCTGTGTGACTCTCTGCTGCTTCTCCTGGTTCGTCTGGTACAAATCCACGCCGATGAGTGATGCAATGATCAAGGCAATAGGTATGGTGAAGCGCAATGCGACGCGCCAGTCATAGATGGCAACCAGCGCCAGGGCTATGCCGATGATGAATATAAACGCTATCCTGATCATGTTGTTTCTCCTGCGTTGTCCTGCCAGCTAGCAATTATTCCACATAACGAAACGCACTATCCTGGAGTTTTTGCACTCCACCTTTTTCTCCGTTCCAGTAATAGGCGACTAGTGATCCACCTTTTCCTGCAGAGTAATCCAGGCAAGCAAGGTTGTTGCGAATTACCCGGGGCTTTCCCGACAACCAGTAATGACCAAAAAATATTGGTGGCGCATCTTGCGGGTAAATAGAGTCATTGTCCACTGATTCTATTCTACTCTCTGGCAGCACCACGCCTTCGGGAACCATTCCAATATCCCTGTATGTACAATGAGGCGTGGTTTCCCACCACTTGATGCGGATGTTGTGGCGTACGTTTTCATCTTTGTCCTCGAAGGTTTCACCCTCTGGGAGCGGGATTTCAGGGCCTTTCAGCAGCACTTCGATATCCTCGTAGGGCTGACTCTCTTTCTGAACTGCTTTCACGATGTATTCATCGGTCAGTATTGGCTGTGTGCGGTCAATGATTGTCTGATTCCAGCAGGCGTGAACTGCTCGAAACAGGACGTCACCATCTACCGGCTCTTTGATTTCCAGATAGAGCGGCAGCTTTTTGAACCACGCGATGACCTTTTGAGTCTCCTCGTCCTTCAGCGCATACTCTTGTAGAAATGCTTCATGCTGGCGGGTGTTCTTCTCACTGTGAGGACGCAGTGGATCAGCCGTTTCAGGGTGTAGAGTGTGATAGCAGATTGCATTAAATTCGTGGTTTCCCATAACGGCGAGTGCATGACCCTGATCCATCATGCTGCGAACAATTCCAATAACCCGTTGATGCTGGCAGCCCCTGTCAATAAAGTCACCCAGAAAAACAACTTTGGCATCGCTATGCTGATAAACACCGCTGGAATTTTCATAACCAAGATGCAGCAGCAGCTCTTCGAGTTTATCAGCGTGTCCGTGAATATCTCCAATAATGTGATAGTTACTCAATATTTACTCTCCTGCTTCAATACTCTTTATTGTGACTATTCAGCATCTTGTTAAATGTGTTAATAAGTCGCTGCTATTGGGCATATCTATAGGAAACGTCTGAGGCATGGATGCCGAAACGAGCCTACATGGATGTATTTACGGCGTTTTCCGGTAGATACGCCCAATAGCAGCGGCGATCTCACAGTATGCCGAATAGTGACCTCTTTTTTTAGTCATTGTCAGCCTGCTCTGGTCGTATTTGATATGTTGTTCATTATTTCTTGCCGGGAAATAGTCCTGCTTTCAGTAGAAAATGGATGAGCTGATCACCATGCTCCTCAATCTTGTCAACCGAGTCATGACCTGCATCATCGACCAGCAGCAACTCTATATCAGCTGCACGGGAGAGGGCTTCGGCATCCGAGACGGGCACAGTGTTGTCAGCCATGCCATGCACCAGCAGCACAGGGCAGTTGATCTTACCCAGGGTATTTACGGGGGCGATCTGCTCGAAACGATGCCCGATGACCCACTCTACATAGCGCAGGATCCCGTTCAGCAGCAGGGAAGGGAGATGCAAGCGCTCAAGATAACGGCGCATCATCCACTCCGGATGGGCGAAAGCAGAGATGCTGATGACGGCGGATAGGTCGTCGCGTCGTGATGCCTCCAGCAGGACGGCGCCTGCTCCCACGGAGTGGCCCAGCAGCACGATTTTCTGAGACGGATTGTTGAAGCGTGATTTGACCCAGTCAACGGCGCAGCCCGCATCCTCGGCAAAACGCGGCAGGGAGGAAAAATTGTCCGAATCACTGCCGCCATGGTTTCTGGAATCCACCAGCAGCACGTTCATTCCTGCTTTAAGGAAAGGCCTGGCGACCGGCAGCATCAACTCCGCATTCCCGCCCCATCCATGCAGTATGATAATCACAGGAGCCTGCGGGGTAGCAGGCAGCAGCCAGGCGAAGAGTCGCTTTCCCCGAACTGTTGGTATATTCACGGATGTGAAGTCAATTCCAAGGTCAGACGGCGAGCCGCTCTCTACGTTCCGCGGCGGGCGGAAACCAAGATGGATTGCCAGCAGCAGGAGTATCATGAAACCGGGCAGAATGAGGAGTAGCCAATACATCGTTGCTGCTTTATATTGTCTGGGGAGCCTCTAGCAAAACCCCGTCATTCCGGCATGCTTTTAGCCGGAATCTATGGATCATGATTTGCAAGTGGTTGATTTCCTGGATTCCGGCCTTCGCCGGAATGACGTATTTTAGAGCTTTGCAAGAGTCTCTGAGAATTCCGGATTCTTACATCTATCAACCAGACTAACATTAATGACCGTCAGCAACACCATCGTCTACGCCGATGAACGGCTCGCCAGCTACAATTTCGGTGAAGAGCATCCTTTCGGTCCCGCACGCTACCGCGCCTTCTACGAGGAATTCCTGGTCCGCGGGCTGGATCAGAGGTGCGTTATCGGCAAGGCGGTTGCTGCAGACAGCTCTTCCATCGAATTGTTTCACACACCGGAATATGTCGAGCGCGTCATCGAGGCGTCGCGAACCGGCGCAGGCTACCTGGACCAGGGCGACACACCGGCAGTCAAGGGCATCTACGAGGCAGCGGCGCTGGTGGTTGGGAGCGTGCTGGACGGCGTGGATAAGCTGGTAAAGGGAGAGCGCCTGCGCGCCTTCGTCCCCATCGCAGGCCTGCATCATGCAAGCCGCGATTCTGCAGCGGGCTTCTGCGTCTTCAATGACTGTGGCATCGCTATCGAGGCGCTGCGCAGTCGATACAATATCCGGCGCGTCGCCTATGTCGATATCGACGCCCACCATGGCAACGGCGTCTTCTACGCCTTTGAAGAGGATCCGGATCTGATCTTCACCGACCTGCACGAGGATGGCCGTTTTCTCTACCCCGGCACTGGAGCCGCTGGTGAAACCGGCAAGGGCGATGCAGAGGGTACAAAGCTGAATATCCCCATGCGTCCCGGCGCCGACGATG
>DAOUQU010000049.1 GCA_030625445.1 Gammaproteobacteria bacterium | reverse complement strand
GAGGATCCCTTTGGATTTAAACTGAAATACAGTCTCTCCCAGCACAGGCAGCTCCTTGCTGGCCTCGACCGAAAGAATTGGCGTGCTCAAACCGACAGCCAGAGCCACCAGCGCAACCAGCAGCATCGCATAACCCACATCCATAAGGCTCCGATTCAAAGACCATACCATCAGCAATAACAGTGCAGCAACACTGAAAAAAGCGATGCTCATTATCTTGATCGAGTCATGGTAGGCTTGACGAAGCTGCTGATGTTGATGGAGCTCCTCAAGTTTCTCCGAGTAACCGTCATAGAGTCCGAGAGTGATCATCTCCAGGATGTGGCGGCCTGTATTCTCGACACGAGTCTCAGTTTCCAGTTGCTGGATAATAAAAAGAGTTTCACGTTCATAGGCAAGCGCCTGCTCCCAGGTTTTCCAGGCGCAGAACAACAGCAGCAAAAATAGCAACGACAGGATAATCCAGTGCAGAGCGCTTTTCATTAGGAAAATGTCAGTTCTCAATAAGTCCGTGTGAATGCCGTTATAAGCGACCGCGGCAATCTTGGGAGCCTTCAAACCAATCAATATAGCACAGCGCTTTTTTATCGATTGAATAATGTAGAATACAACCTGTTGATAGTCAGGAGAGTCTGCTTGTGCGTATGACCCCGGAGGAGTTCAGATCCTCGCCAACCAAAAGGATCACCCTGCTCGGCATGTCAGGCGTGGGAAAAACACGTCTCTCATCCCTGCTGCCCAGAGAGCAGTGGTATCACTACTCCGGTGACTACCGTATCGGCAGCCACTATCTGGATGAGCCAATCCTGGATAATATCAAGCGCAAGATGATGCACATCCCGTTTCTGCGCGACCTGCTGCGTTCCGACTCCATCCATATCAACAACAACATCAGTTTTGAAAACCTGCACCCGGTCTCCTCGTTTCTCGGCAAGGTGGGTGATCCTGACAAGGGGGGGCTGTCACTGACGGAGTTCCAGCACCGTCAGCAACTACACCATGATGCAGAGGTGGCTGCAATGCTGGATGTTCCGCACTTTATTGAGAAAGCCAGGGTCGTCTATGACTACACGAATTTCATCAATGATGCCGGCGGCAGCCTGTGTGAACTGAACTCGCCACAAGTTATGAAGACCCTGGCCGAGCACACACTGATACTCTACATTCGCGCTACCAGGAGCGACCGGGAGCGGCTTATCGAGCGCGCAATCTCGGATCCCAAGCCGCTCTACTACCCGGCTGATTTTCTGTTGCAGCAACTCAACGCATATCGTCAGCAGCAGCATATCGACTACGTGGCGATGATCGACCCGGATGACTTCTCCCGCTGGGTGTTTCCGCAGCTGTTTGAGAGCCGCATTCCCCGCTATGACGCCATTGCCGCACAATACGGCTACACCATCTCCAGTGAAGAGGTATTCGAGCTGCACTCGGAAGATGACTTTATGCAGCTTGTGGAACAAGCACTCCAGCGGGAGAATCACTGATGCCACTGGTCGCACACACCAATCTGCCCACATTTGAACGCCTCAAAAACGAGGGATTTGAAGTCCTCTCCTGTGAACGCGCCAGGGATCAGGATATCCGCGAGTTGCATGTCGGACTGCTGAACATGATGCCGGACGCCGCATTGGCGGCAACAGAGCGCCAGTTCTACCGCCTTATCGCACGCAGCAACCTGATTGCCCAGTTCCATATCCACCCCTTTACTCTTGACGCCCTGCCGCGTGGTGAAAAAGCGGCGCAACATATTGCCGACTACTATGAGGATTTCACGAAAATCCAGGAGCAGGGTCTGGATGCACTGATTATTACCGGCGCCAATGTGACGCATCCGAACCTGGCTGATGAGCGCTTCTGGGGGCCGCTGGCCGGGGTGATTTCATGGGCGTATGACAATGTCACCTCGACGCTCTGCTCCTGCCTCGCCACACATGCCGTGGTCGAACACTTTTACGGCATCAATCGCTATCACCTCGGCTTCAAACGCTGGGGGGTATTCGAACACCGCGTTACCATGCATGAGCACCCGTTGGTGCAGACGATTAACAGCCGCTTTGACGTGCCCCACTCCCGCTTTAACCAGATCGACACACAACAGCTTGAAGGGGCAGGCCTGCGCGTTCTTGCTGAGAGTGAGACTGCAGGAGTACATCTTGCCGTCAGCCCCGATCTATTCCGCCAGGTCTTTTTTCAGGGGCATCCGGAATACGACATCAACAGCCTGCTGAAGGAGTACAAGCGTGAAGTCGGACTCTATTTCAATGGACAACGACACTCTTACCCACCCTTCCCCGACAACTATCTCAGCATCCGTGTAGAGGCGATACTCGATGAGTATCGGGAGCGTGCGGAAGCGTCACAGCAACATGGCGAGCCTCTGCCGGAGTTTCCTGAAGCCCTAATCATACCGATGCTCGATATCACCTGGCGCGACACCGCCAAGGCCGTGGTCAGCAACTGGCTTGGCATGGTCTATCAGATCACCAACAAGGAGCGCAGCAAACCATTTATGGATGGCATCGACCCGGCTGATCCGCTGGGACTCAGGTAATACGCCTTTCCATGCGGCGCAATGCGCTCCGCTTATTGGCGCCCTACCACTTATCCACCCTACGGCTTTTTTGCAGAAACCTGTCTAAAAAAACCAACTACGGAATCACATGATCAGATTTGAAAACGTCTCCCTGCAGCGTGGCGTCAAGCTGCTGTTTGAAGAGGCATCCCTGACGATCCACCCCGGCCAGAGCGTCGGCCTGACCGGTCGCAACGGCACCGGGAAATCGAGCCTCTTCGCATTGCTGCTGAAGCAGTATCCGACAGATACAGGGGAGATCTCTCTGCCCCGGGGATGGATCATCGCGCATGTCGCACAGGAGACTCCTGCGACAACCAGCAGCGCTCTTGACTATGTGCTCGATGGTGACGAGGAGCTGCGACTGTTGCAAACAGAGCTTGAGAATACAACGGACGGCACTCATCTTGGAGAGTTGCATGCCAGGCTGGATGCAATCGACGGCTACCGCGCCGGGTCACGCGCCGCCAAACTGCTGCATGGGCTGGGATTTAAGACGGAAGAGACCAGGCAAGCCGTTAGCAGTTTTTCCGGCGGCTGGCGCATGCGACTGAATCTGGCGCGCGCACTGATGTGCCGCTCGGATCTGCTGCTGCTTGACGAGCCCACCAATCACCTCGACCTGGATGCCGTGATGTGGCTGGAAGAGTGGCTGCGGAAATACCCGGGAACCCTGCTGCTGATCTCCCATGACCGCGACTTTCTTGATTCCGTATGCAAGCACATTCTCAATATCGAACACCAGCGGGTAACGCTCTATAGCGGCAACTACAGCTCCTTTGAAAAAGTCCGCGCCGATCGCCTTGCCAACCAGCAGGCCGAACATGAGAAGCAGCAGCGCGAAATGGCGCACATGCAGCAGTATGTGGATCGCTTTCGCGCCCAGGCCACCAAGGCAAAGCAGGCCCAGAGCCGCCTCAAGGCGCTGCAGCGCATGACGCTGATCTCCCCGGCGCATGTCGACTCCCCCTTTCATTTCAAATTTCTGGCGCCTGAACATCAACCTGATCCGCTGTTGACCATGGAGGATGTTGCTACAGGATATGACGACGGCGCTCCGATAATTCAGGATCTTAACCTGAATATTCATAGCGGCGACAGAATCGGGCTGCTCGGCCCCAATGGCGCCGGCAAGTCAACGCTGATCAAGCTGCTGGCGCAGATGCTGCCTGCGCTCAGTGGACAATTGACGCAGGCAAAAGAGTGTCAAATCGGCTATTTTGCCCAGCATCAGGTAGATCAGCTCAATCCGGAGCACTCGCCGTATGAGCACCTGCGCCAGCTCGATCCCTATATCAGCGACCAGCAGGGAAGGAATTTTCTGGGTGGTTTCGGTTTCCAGGGTGAGCGTGCTCTCGAGATTGTCGCCCCCTTCTCCGGAGGAGAAAAGGCGCGGCTCGCACTGGCACTGATCGTCTATCAACGGCCAAATCTGTTACTGCTGGATGAGCCGACCAACCATCTCGATATCGAGATGCGCCAGGCGTTGGTGGAAGCGCTGCAGGAGTTTCAGGGAGCGATGCTGATCGTCTCCCACGACCGCTTCCTGCTGCGTGCCACCTGCGATCAACTATGGCTGGTTGATAATCAGCGCGTCCTTGATTTCAAAGGGGATCTGGATGACTATCGCCGCTGGCTGTCAAATCGCGACAACAACAGCGATATTGAACAGCCGCACAAGCTGGATGGCGCCAACGCATCTTCCCGCAAGGATCAAAAACGCCGGCAGGCACAGCAACGTCAGCAGCTGCGGCCATTGAAGAGAAAGGCCGAGCAGCTCGAGGCAAGAGTGGAGAAGCTGCAGCAACAGAGTGAAACACTGGAACAGCAGCTGACAGACAGCGACATCTACCAGGAGCAGCGTAAACAGGAACTCAGGCAGCTGCTCGAAGAGAAGGGAGCCATTGACACCGAATTGATGGAGACCGAAGAGAGATGGATGCAAGCACTCGAAGAGTTGGAAGCAGCACAGTTGTTATGCGCATGAGAGGGAACATGAAGAATGACTCTCTTTGCTTGCTCTATTGAAAGCGACAGGAACACACCACACCCCCCGACTCCTGACATCGCCTGAATGAGTTGTCATCAGGAGCCGCTGATTCTTGACAACGTCTAAATATGGACTACTGTTAAATCCGTGCATTTAGATTTCCGAAAAGAGGAAGTGAAGTGGTTATATCCCTTCAACGCGGTGTTGAAAAAGAAGGATTTGGCAGATTGACGGGGATGCTGACGCAGTATCCTTTACCGTCATATAGAAACACCATATCCCTTCAACACCGAGGTATCCGATATGTCTGATCAATCTCAGCTTGAACACAATCTGACGGAGATCGATTTTGCAGAACTAACCAACCAACGCAAATACTGCCCCTCCCCTGCCGCCTGGGAGGATGAAGTGCTCTATTTTCTCTTTGTAGACCGCTTTTCCGATGGCCGGGAGTTCGGAGGTTTCTCTGACGACAAAGGAGATGAGGTAACTATAGATGGCAACCGTTCCACACCGCTTTTCGATCTCCAGCGCGATGCCTGCACCGTGGATCGGGATCAATGGTTTCAGGCCGGTCGCGGTTGGTGCGGCGGCTCCATTTCAGGCCTGAAAGAGAAATTGGGTTACCTCAAGCGTCTGGGCGTCAGCGCGGTCTGGCTTAGCCCGGTCTTCAAGCAGGTGACGGAGAGTGACGACTACCACGGCTATGGCATTCAGAACTTTCTCGACGTGGATCCCCACTATGGAACACGCGAGCAACTGAGAGAGTTCGTGGAGGCTGCTCATGACGCTGGTATCCGGGTGATTCTCGACATCATCCTCAATCATGCCGGAGATGTCTTCACCTATCGGGATAACCATGACTATTTCTATCATCAGGGAAGGCGTTGGCCTGTCAAAGGCTATCGGAAAAAACGGGGCGACCCCGGTAATCTCCCGTTCGAGCAACTGCTGAATCATCCTGAAGCCTGGCCGGACGGCGCCATCTGGCCCGGCGAATTCCAATCCCCTGAAAACTGGAGCGCACAGGGACAAATCAAAAATTGGGATGCCTACCCGGAATATCTGGATGGCGACTTTTTAAGCCTGAAAGAGCTGAACCACGGCCGCGCAGCCAAGGATCCTGCATTCGCCTGGGACGTTCATCGCCGTATCCGGGAATTTCACCGCTCTCCGACCCTGGAACATCTCTGCAAGGTCTATCAATTCTGGATTGCCTATGCGGATATTGATGGCTTCCGACTGGACACCGTCAAACACATGGAGCCAGGCGCCGTGCGTTACTTTGTCAACGTTATCCACGAATTCGCCCAGTCTTTGGGCAAGGAGAACTTCTACATCATCGGGGAGATCACCGGCGGACGCGGCCACGCCGTGAACCTGGTCAACACCACCGGCATAGACGCCGCACTGGGCATCAACGATATTCCAGACAAGCTGGAATACCTGGCCAAGGGTTACCGCAATCCTGGCAACCCGGGAACCAATGAAGCTGAGGGCTACTTCGACCTGTTCCGCAACAGCCTTCTGGACGACAAGCACACGCATCAGTGGTACGCAAAGCACATTGTTACCATGTTTGATGACCACGACCAGGTAGGCGTCAAGCATAAATATCGCTTTTGTGGTGACCACCCTGAGAGTTACCGCTACCTTCCCCTCGCGCTGGGGCTGAATCTCACCACGGCGGGGATCCCCTGCATCTACTATGGCACCGAGCAGAACTTCAATGGCGCCGACCAGCGCCGCGACCAGGATGACTACAGCGATGTTTTCCTCAGAGAGTGCATGTTTGGAGGCTCCTTCGGCTCATTCCAGAGCAACGGAAGCCATTTCTTTAACGAAAGCCATGAGACCTATCAGTTCATCCGGCGTCTGATCGATGTCCGCAACAACAACATCTCCCTGCGCCGGGGCCGCCAATACCTGAGACAGGTTTCGCAGGATGGAGAAGACTTCTATTATCCCGAACTGGTGGGTCAGGAACTCCGATGGGTCGTGGCCTGGTCACGCCTGTTCGCAAACAGCGAGTGCCTCTGTGCTATCAATACCGCCGACCGGGATCTGAAGATATGGGTTACCCTTGATCACAATACCCATCAGGCAACAGGAAAACTCACCTGCCTGGTCTCCACCGATCCGGGACAGCAGGGGCAAAAGGTTTCGGTGCAGGCGCGCAATGGATCGGCCATTCAAATTCGTGTGCCTGCCTTTGGATTTATTGTTTATGGGTAATGGTTGTACCGGGTGGTGAGTCTGGCAACAAATCCACGAAAGCGGTGCTGCGTAGTAGAAAATCAGCGTGAAAGGATAAGGTAGAAACTGCGCGGCCATTCGCTACATCCCCCCAATCAGGCCAGCCCGGCGAATTACTGAATAGCGGTTCATGCTCCACTGCAGTCATCCCCGTAATGTGTTCTATTCGTCAGGAATAGATCTCCACAACACGTCAAAATATAACTCAGAAATGTAATGCGCTCGCCACGAGCCAATTGTGCTAGACTGTGTACAACCAAACACAAGTGAGGTATTTAATGTCTCAGACAACTACGCTGACTATTCGACTGAAACCAGAGATAAAATCCCGCTTGGATAAGCTGTCTGAATCCACACATCGTAGCAAATCATTTCTCGCAGCAGAAGCAGTGCGTGAGTTCATTGAGATAAACGAGTGGCAAATCGAAGAGCTTAAAAAGGCTGTCAACGAAGCTGATGCCGGTGACTTTGCCAGTGGCCAGGAGGTCTGGGCTGTTTTCAATAAATGGGGTGTCAGTGGAAATTAAATGGCTACGGAAAGCAATATTCAACCTGGATCAAGAAGCCGAATATATTGCTAAAGAGAATCCTCAGGCTGCCCGGCTCGTAGTAGATCGCGTTTACCATACTGTTTCCATGCTAAAGGAGAGCCCCTCTATGGGACACCCTGGAAGACTGCCAGGGACACGTGAACTTGTCATCCCTAAAACACGCTATATCGTGCCTTATCGTGTTCGCCCTCGTTTGCAAAGGATTGAGATTCTGCGTGTGTTTCACGCGTCGCGCAAGTTACCAAAACAGTGGTGATTGTTGCTTCAGAAAGATAAGATTGGCTGTTCGTTTTGCCTATGAACAAAAAGTATGATTCCTATTGACAGGTTCGTACCCGTCTTCTAACTGATAAGTTACTCTAATGATCGCTCAGAGTATTGGCCTGCCATTCACAGCATCTCTCCAAATCTGCTCAGATCGTTGATTCAGAAATTGGCTGGAATTGCTCCACTGCGAACATTCAAAACACAGGCAATAAAAGCCGATACTATGTTCAGAATCAGTGTGGAGTTCATATTCATGAGCAGTCAGCCCCACCCAGTTTCCAACATTGATTGAACTGTTTTCCAGGCAGGGAACACTATTACCGGATACCCCGCTGATTCTTGACAAATCTCAATTATTGACTATTGTTAATGAGGCGCAATTAAATTTCTGATGATTGAAAGGATCAAATTATTATGTGCTTTTTACCCCCGAATTGCATTTTTTGTGCGCACTACAACAATAATCATCATAGTCAAACTGAATCTAGCAGAGATTGCCGTGCGTTCAAGGAAATACCGAAGGACATTCTTTTCGGCGGCAATGAACATACGCAGTCGTATCCTGGAGACAGCGGCCTGTTATTTCTCTTAAAGCCGAAATATGCAGAGGAATATGCAGAAGTACGGGAGCTGCGAATTTCATTGCGGGAGGGGCTGTTCAAGACTCAAAAAAACGATAATTATTGTTTATGATTTTAAGATAAAATGCCTCATAGGAGAAGATTCAGGATAAACAAGTCGATGTTATGATTATTGCTTCTGCTCATGCAGGACTGAATACGTTCAAGGAAGTTCAGAAAGTAACCGATAACTATGTGCTAATGATCGCACTGGCTTCAAAACACGATTCTGGCCAAACAACAGCCCCTATATCAGGGGTCCAATTTAACTTGAATGTCGATGCGCATAATTACTACTGACAGGTCACATCGTCATTTTGAGTCATTTGTAATATGCATAATAGTCAGTCGATATTTCTCATAAGTTATATGAGGGGATAAAATGAATAGAATACTGAATAGTCTTGGCGTCGCACTACTTTTGATATTGCCACATGTCGCCAATGCAGACACTGATGCTGAAATGCTTAGCCTGAGTTGTAATGCCTGTCATGGTTCAAACGGCGTCAGTGTGGGGGCAAGCATCCCTTCTATCGCCGGATTAGAGCCCCGGTACTTCATGAGAACAATGTTGAACTTCAAAAAGGGAGAGCGTGCCGCCACCATCATGGACCGCATCGCACTGGGATATAAAGTCTCAGACTTGCGCAAAATGTCGAAATACTTCTCTGCGCTTGAGTGGGGCAATACCCTGGCTAAACTGGATGCTGAAAAGGTGCGTAGGGGGAACAAAATTCATGATGAATTGTGTGAGGAGTGTCACTCGGAGAATGGCAAATTCCAGGACCATGAAGTCCCGAGAATTTCCGGGCAGGTCGTCAATTATCTCTACATGCAAATGCGTGACTATTCTACTGAGAAAGATGTCATGCCTCAGCCAGACAAGATGAAGGAGCAGCTAGAAACTTTAAATGATGAAGATTTGAAAGC
>DAOUQU010000400.1 GCA_030625445.1 Gammaproteobacteria bacterium | reverse complement strand
CGCAGCCACACGCCCTGCCCGATCAACTCCCGCTGCACCTGCGCCACATCCAGCGGCTGTTTCATCTCAACCACTCCGATCGCTCCAAAACTGCGTACATCGGCAACATGCTCATTGTCGGCCAGCGGTTTCAGCGCGGTTTCAAAATGATCGTAAATTGCATTGACCCGCTGCTGCCACGGACTCTCCAGCAGCAGCTCGATGCTGGCATTGGCGACCGCGCAGGCAAGCGGATTCGCCATAAATGTGGGACCATGCATAAAAACCTGGCCATTCGCACAAACCCCGGCAGCAATCTCATCGCTGACCAGCGTAGCGGCCAGACTCAGGTAGCCTCCCGTCAGCGCCTTGCCCACACACAGGATATCAGCCGCTACTCCAGCATGCTCACAGGCGAATAGCTTGCCGGTTCTCCCAAAACCGGTCGCGATTTCATCAACGATCAGCAATAGATCATGTCGGTCGCACAACTCTCGCACTTCACGCAAATACTGCGGGTGGTAAAAACGCATGCCACCGGCGCCCTGCACAACAGGTTCCAGGATGACGGCGGCCAATTCGTCTCTATGTTTCTCGATCAGCTCCGCAAAAACAGCGATATCAGCAGAATTCCAGGGTTCTGACGGGCGCGTAACCGGCGCAGGTGCAAACAGCTGCTGCGGCAGGATTCCACTGAAGAGGTGATGCATTCCCCCAGACGGATCACACACCGACATGGCGCCAAAGGTATCGCCATGATATCCATTTCGGATCGTCAGCAACCGCTGCTTTTGTCTCTTACCTCTCCCCTGCCAGTACTGCAATGCCATCTTGATTGCGACTTCAACTGACACTGAACCGGAATCCGCAAAAAAAACATTTTGCAGCGGTTCAGGAGTCAAATCCACAAGACGCTGCGCCAATTCAACTGCAGGCTGATGAGTCAGACCGCCGAACATTACATGCGCCATCTCTCTCAGTTGTCGCTCGATTGCATTATTCAAGCGCGGGTGGTTATAACCGTGAATCATGCACCACCATGAGGCCATACCGTCGATAACCTCTCTCCCATCCTCAAGGGTGAGGTTGACACCCTGCGCGGATGTCACCGCGTAAACATCCAGTGGGTTACTCAGGCTGGTATAGGGATGCCAGATATGTTCGCGGTCAAAGGCGCGCCAGTTCTGCTGCATGGCTGTGTTAAATTAAAACAAGAGAATTTGGGTTATTGTATCCCGAGAAGACAAAACCCCGCTCATTAAGCGGGGTTTTGTGTTGATCAGGAAATCACCTGACTAGCGCCTTCTCAACGGGCAGTTGCTACGGTCATACTCGTCACCGAGACTATCCCAGGCGTAATCGAGCGCGTATTGCATACGCGAGAAGACATGCTCTTCACCCAGAAAATCGAGTACCCTGGTTCCTCTCAGACTATCCATGAACTGCTTCTTGGGATGTGCCACCAGCAGCTCGATGCCATTCTCCCTGAGACGTTCCGTCACATGATGAAGAATTTCATCGCCGGTGGAGTCGATCATGTTGACCCCCTGCGCATCCAGAATGATGAATTTCAGATCAGGGTACCTGGCCATCACGTCAAGCACCTTGTCCTCGAAATAGCTGGCGTTGGCAAAGTAGATCGAGTTGTCAAACCGTATGATCGAGATCTTGTCACTCAGTTGCAGTTCAGGATGCACAATGACATCCCGCATGGTGCCATCCTTGTAACGGGAGACCTCCGCCACACGCGG
>DAOUQU010000006.1 GCA_030625445.1 Gammaproteobacteria bacterium | reverse complement strand
CCTGCCCGCCTGCGAAGACTACGACCTGTGGCTGCGCATCTGCGCACATGAAGCTGTGCTCTTTGTCGAGACGCCGCAGATTCTCAAATATGGCGGCCATGACGACCAGTTGTCACGCAAACACTGGGGCATGGATCGTTTTCGCATCCAGGCCCTGCAGAAGATCCTGCGGGATCCTGGGCTGAAGAAGCATCAACAGCAGCTTGTTGTCAAAACTCTGCTGCACAAAGCCCGCATACTCTACAAGGGAGCAGAGAAACGCGGCAATCAGCAGAGAGCCGATAAATACAGGAGAATCGAGGCCACCTACAGCAGCCTGTTGGCGGAAGAGAACGCTGCAGAGAAGCAACCATGATCTGTTTTGTGGTTGCCTACAGAGCTGAAGCTGCTGCACTGATCAGCCATTACCGGCTTGAGCAGCAGCAACAGCAGGAGTTCCCGCTCTATAGCGCTAATGATATTGCACTGGTCATCTCGGGGAGCGGCAAGAGCAATGCTGCAGCGGCTACTGCCTACCTCTACGGGAAAACAGGGTTTCATAGAGATGCCGTGTGGATCAATCTCGGCATCGCCGGTCATGCCGTTGATGCCCCGGGCAGCACCTGTCTCGCCAGCAAAGTGATCGACGTTGCAACAGAGCGCATTTTACATCTATCGCTTCCTGACAAGCCTCCATGGAAAACAACCGCGCTCTATACCTATGATCAACCTCACAGGAGTGATCAGCGCGACAAGGGAGTATTTGACATGGAAGCCAGCGGCTTTGCTTTTACGGCAAGACGTTTCTCACAACCACAGTTTGTGCATTGCATCAAGGTCATCTCGGATAACCAAAAAATTGCCATCAATACTCCCTCTTCAGCTATGCTTGAGCAGTGGATGAAGCCGCAGATGAGTTTGCTGGACGATTTTCTGCACTCACTTTTTCAGGTATAGGACATATGAACAAGCAAATTACATATCTGGTCACCGGTTGCAGCCGTGGAATCGGCGCCGCCATCACGCATCGTCTGCTCGACATGGGACACCAGGTGATAGGCATTAGCCGCAATCTGCCGGAGTTCAGTTCAGAAAATTTCACACATATCACCGCTGATCTCAGTGACTTGCGCTCATTGCCTGAGAAATTGAATGAGATTTCTGCAGACCATCCCGATGTGGATGGATTGATTCTAAATGCCGGTCAGGGAGTTTTTGGCTCCCTGGAACAGTTCTCGGTATTGCGCATTGAACAGCTGATCAACCTCAATCTCACCAGCCAGATATTGATTGCCCGGAAATTTCTGCCCGCCATGAAGGCAAAGAAAAGCGGTAACCTGATCTTCATCGGTTCGGAAGCTGCTCTCGCCGGCGGAAAGAATGGCGCCGTCTACAGCGCCACCAAATTTGGCCTGCGCGGACTGGTGCAATCGCTGCAGGAGGAGTGCTCAGCCAGCGGCGTGCGTATCGGCATCATCAATCCGGGCATGGTCAACACCTCCTTTTTTGACGAACTCGGCTTTCAGCCCGGCGACAAACCGGACCAACACCTGGTTGCAGAAGATGTCGCAGAAGCGGCGCTGTTGATGCTGAATGCAAGAGAGGGCGCGGTGATCCAGGAGATCAATCTGCAACCGCAGAAGAAGGTGATTCAGTTTTCGTAATATCAATTCCATCATCGATGACTGAAAAAATTTACCACGAAAATCACGAAACACACGAAAAACAGGAACAATCAGAGCCTCTTGCAGCACTCCGTCATTCCGGCATGCTTTTAGCCGGAATCCATAGATCTTGTGTAATTATTCAATAACTCCGTGCAGGTCAACAGCCCATAGGATGCGCTTCGTTCCTCAACACATCCTATACAACCTCGATGAACACACAGGATTATTGAGAAGTTACGATCCTGATCTGCAAGTGGTTGATTTACTGGATTCCGGCCTTCGCCGGAATGACGGACTTTTGCAAGAAGCTCATCAATTTGCCTTTTTTCGTGATTTTCGTGCCTTTCGTGGTAAAAAAAAGGCTTTGAAACGGCTACACCTCTGCCATGTCGCCTTTCTCCTGCAGCCAGCTTTTGCGGTCTCCGGCACGCTTTTTCGCAAGCAGCATATCCATCATGCGCATGGCCTCTTCCTGTGAATCAACCGTCAACTGCACCAGACGCCTGGTATCCGGGTGGATAGTTGTCTCCCGCAGCTGCTTTGGATTCATCTCACCCAATCCCTTGAAGCGCTGGATGGAGATTTTTCCGCGCAGCTTCTCCGCAGCGATGCGATCAAGAATCCCCTGTCTCTCCGCATCATCGAGCGCATAGAAGACCTGCTTTCCCACATCGATGCGAAACAGCGGCGGCATGGCGACGTAGACATGCCCCTCCTCCACCAGACGAGGGAAATGACGCATAAACAGAGCACACAGCAGTGTGGCAATATGCAGCCCGTCGGAGTCTGCATCTGCAAGGATACAGACCTTGCCGAACCGAAGCCGCGACAGGTCACTGCCGCCGGGATCGGCCCCGATGGCCACGGAGATATCATGCACCTCCTGCGAAGCCAGCACTTCGGCGGAATCGACCTCCCAGGTATTCAGTATCTTGCCGCGCAGCGGCATGATCGCCTGGAAGGTTTTGTCCCTGGCCTGCTTGGCGGAACCGCCCGCAGAGTCTCCCTCCACCAGAAACAGCTCCGTCATGCTGGAGTCTGTCGAGGTGCAGTCAGCCAGCTTGCCCGGCAGGGCCGGCCCCTGTGTAATCTTCTTGCGTGCAACCTTGCGCCCTGCGCGCATGCGCATTTGTGCAGAGCTGATAGCCAGCTCGGCAATCGCCTCACCGGCGTCTGTATGCTGATTGAGCCACAGGCTGAAGCTATCCTTGACCACGCCGGATACAAATGGCGCACATTCGCGCGATGAGAGCCGCTCCTTGGTCTGACCTGAAAACTGCGGATCAGCCAGCTTGACAGAGAGAATATAGCTGAGCTTGCCCCACACGTCATCCGGTGAAATTTTGACCCCGCGCGGCAGCAGATTCCTGAATTCACAGAATTCGCGCACCGCATCTGTGAGTCCCGAACGAAACCCGTTGACATGCGTTCCCCCCTGCACCGTCGGGATCAGATTGACATAGCTCTCAGTGATAGCATCTCCTCCCTCTGGCAGCCAGGCAATCGCCCAGCTAGCCGCCTCTGCATTCCCTGACAGATCACCGACAAAAGGTTCTTCGGGAAGGCGCACACTATGCTGCAGTGAGTCAACCAGGTAATCGCGCAATCCATCCTCGTAATACCATTCACTCTTGTCACCGCTGTTTTCATCCTTGAAGCTGATGCGCAGGCCAGGACAGAGCACCGCTTTGGCGCGCAACAGGTGCTGGAGCTGTCGCACAGAGAATTTGTTAGAATCAAAGTATGTAGCATCCGGCCAGAAACGCAGGGTGGTTCCGCTATTACGCTTGCCGACTGTTCCGATCTCCTCGAGCTCGGATGCTTTCTCGCCGCTTGCAAAAGCGATGTTGTACTCCTTGCCATCACGTTTAACCCACACCTCCAGGTGCGTGGAGAGTGCATTGACAACAGAGATGCCGACACCATGCAACCCCCCCGAAAACTGGTAACTTTTATCCGAGAATTTCCCACCTGCATGGAGCTTGGTAAGAATCACTTCAACACCGGAAACCCCCTCCTCCGGGTGAATATCAACCGGCATGCCGCGCCCGTCATCGCGCACCTGCAGAGAACCATCCTTGAACAGGACCACCTCGATATTCTTTGCAAAACCCACGATCGCCTCATCGACACTGTTGTCCACCACCTCCTGGGCGAGGTGATTCGGCCGCGTGGTATCGGTATACATGCCGGGGCGCTTGCGCACAGGATCAAGACCACTGAGCACCTCAATGGCGGACGCATCATAATTACTTGTCGCGAGACTACTCACTCAGAATCACTCATTATAATCAAGTATCTGCGAATAGGGACTATGGAGTTCATAGTTGCCGCCGAGAGAAGCCTTGATCCCCTCCAGGGTGCGTGGCACCCCGGTGCTGCAGAGATAGTTTTTTGCCAGTTCCCGATGATAATCCCTGCTCCCCTCAGGTCTAATGGATTTCCAACGGGAGTTTTTCAGAGGCATTATCTGCGTGCTGTTTTGCGGACTGGCATAGGCATAGCTGCGATATTCACCTGTTGAGCAGCGCAAACCCTCATAACTGAGACTGCCTATACGCTTACCGCTCTTGATCGCAATCCAGTAGCGTACCACGCGGTCTTTTTTATTGACCTGGATCGAATCCTGATCCAGATAGATCGATGCATTAATTGGCCCATGATCAATGGCCAGCTTTTTCAGCGCCTGTAGCGAAACAGCCGGAATTGCTCCTTTCTGCTCCTTCCAGGGAGCCACCAGAGAGTCATCAAAATCAAAGATGTCGCGATCATTTTCACCCCGAAATCGGTCATAAGGATCGGTCTCATCATCAGCATAGAGGGGCTGCATCAGCATAACGAGCAGTAAAATCAGAAACAGTCGCATCATCTTTTTTTTCCAGATTCATGTAACATTACAATAATAACTTTGTAGCATAACAGACATCAAACAAGAGAGTCTTATCCGGTGACAAAGAAAAAAACCGACAAATCAAAAGCTGACAACCTACCCTTTGAACAGGCGCTGGCCGAACTGGAGCAACTGGTGGAAGAGATGGAGAGAGGTGATCTCTCCCTGCAGGAATCCCTCCAATCTTTTGAGCGCGGCATCGCATTGACGCGCCACTGTCAGGAGTCACTGCAGGCTGCAGAGCAAAAGGTCACGATGCTGAGTAACCCGACAGCAGACGCGGAAACGGCGCCTTTCGAGCAGTGATCAACAGAAGCAGTTATCTGAATACCTGCCGGAGCAGGATCGAAAATACTCTGCGACAGCATCTGCCGTCACTGCATCGCCTGCCGCTTGAACTGCATGAGGCGATGCACTACTCCGTCATGACACCGGGAAAACGCATTCGTCCCCTGCTTGTTTATGCGGCTGGCTACGCATTCGGCGCGACACCCGATATTCTGGACAGACCTGCCTGCGCAGTCGAGTACATCCACGTCTTCTCGCTGATTCATGATGATCTGCCGGCAATGGATGATGATGATCTGCGTCGCGGGCAACCGACATGCCATGTCAAATTTGGTGACGCAGTGGCTATACTCGCTGGAGATGCGCTGCAGTCCCTTGCATTTGAGGTGCTATGTAACAGCGATATCAATGAAAGCATGCGCCTGAAAATGATAGCAACGTTGGCCGGCGCATCCGGATCACACGGCATGGCAGGGGGGCAGGTCATGGACCTGACGGCCACCGGCAGCGGCTTGACACTGGCAGAGCTGGAAAATCTTCATATCCACAAAACCGGAGCGCTGATTCGCTCCAGTGTTCTGATGGGAGCAATGGCGGCATCAGGAGAGACGCAGCAGCTGCAGCGACTTGATCACTACGGCAAGTGCATCGGCCTGGCATTCCAGATCGTTGACGATATTCTCGACATTACCGGCGACACCGAAAGTCTCGGTAAAACAGGAGGGAAGGATGCCGCGCAGCAGAAAACCACCTACGCCTCGCTGCTGGGACTCTCACAGGCACGAGAAAGAGCCGCACAACTCTATGATGATGCCATAGCGGCTCTGGATTCATTCGACGAACGCGCCGGGCCACTGCGCGAACTTGCCAAATTGATCATTCATCGATCCTATTAAGGGGTTGCACACAAACCAGTCGATCCATCGTTTTTCACCACGGACTATTTGAACAGTTACCGCTGAAGTTATCTCATGACGGATTGTGTGTGTTTTCAGGACTGACATCTGCCGCTATTCGCTGTAGAATTGTCCGTCCTGTGGGACAATCCCAGCAGCATGATAAATAGAGAAACGCAAGTGGCAGACCAAATCGCAGACGTTCAGGGCAGTGCCGATACCAGGCAGATTGCCATCAACAAAGTAGGCATCAAGGATATCCGCCATCCCGTGCGTGTGCGGGATCGCAGCGAAGGCGAGCAGCATACGATTGCCACTTTCAATATGTACGTCTATCTGCCGCACAATTTCAAGGGCACCCACATGTCCCGCTTCGTGGCGATCCTGAATAATCACGAACGCGAGATCACCGTCTCATCCTTTAAGGATATGCTGATGGAGATGGCGCAGCTTCTTGAATCTGAAGTTGGTCATATCGAGATGAGCTTCCCCTTCTTTGTCAACAAAAAGGCTCCTGTCTCCGGCGTTGAAAGTCTGATGGATTATGAAGTCTCCCTGATCGGAGAGGTTCGCGACGGTGTTCCAGAGATGTACACACAGGTGGTAGTGCCTGTAACCAGCCTCTGCCCCTGCTCCAAGAAGATCTCTGATTTTGGTGCGCATAACCAGCGCTCTCACGTCACCGTGACCGTCTGCGCTGCCGACTTCTTCGGTATTGAAGATGTTATCGACCTGGTGGAGAGCGAGTCTTCCAGCGAACTCTACAGCCTGCTGAAACGCCCCGACGAGAAGCATGTCACCGAGCGCGCCTACAACAACCCGAAATTTGTCGAAGATATGGTGCGTGATGTTGCCGTCCGCCTGAATAAGGATGAGCGCATCACAGCCTACAAGGTGGAGGCCGAAAATTTTGAATCGATCCACAACCACTCAGCCTACGCCCTGATCGAACGGGACAAGAGCGAATAGAGTCCCTTCTCCATGGGGAGCATCGGTCTTCAATCTGGTTCGGTAGTTACTTTTTACCAATCAATTCGATCTGGTAGCCATCCGGATCTTCGATAAAGGAGATGATGGTTGTTCCGGCATTCATCGGTCCGGCTTCCCTGATCACTTTCCCTCCGTGCTTTTTTAGCGCATCAGTTGCCTGGTAGACATCATCGACCTCCAGGGCGATATGGCCGAAAGCCGTTCCAATCTCGTAGCTCTCGACACCCCAGTTGCAGGTCAGCTCAAGAACCGTATTGGCAGACTCATCGCCATAGCCGAGAAAAGCCAGAGTGAACCTGCCGTCAGGATACTCTTTCTGGCGCAGCAGTTTCATTCCCAGCAATTCGGTATAAAAGGTGATCGAGCGCTGCAGATCTCCGACACGCAGCATGGTATGCAATATCCGCATACTACACCTCCGAGTAGATCTCACCCTGCTGTTTGAACTCTTCGGCCTTCTCTTTCATCCCCTCCTCGACCGCAACCGCGATATCAGCCAATCCTTTGGATGCGGCATAATCGCGGACGTCCTGGGAGATTTTCATTGAGCAGAAGTGCGGACCGCACATGGAGCAGAAGTGCGCCACCTTATGCGCCTGGGCCGGCATGGTTTCATCGTGGTATTCACGCGCCAGCTCCGGATCCAGTGAGAGGTTGAACTGATCTTCCCAGCGAAATTCGAATCTAGCCTTGGAGAGCGCGTTGTCACGCAGCTGCGCTCCGGGCAGCCCCTTGGCCAGGTCGGCCGCGTGCGCCGCCAATTTGTAGGTGATAATGCCTTCACGCACATCATCCTTGTTCGGCAGGCCAAGATGCTCCTTCTGGGTGACATAACAGAGCATCGCCGTGCCATACCAGCCGATCTGCGCGGCGCCTATGGCCGATGTAATGTGATCGTAGGCGGGGGCGATATCCGTGGTCAGCGGCCCGAGTGTGTAGAATGGCGCCTCAAAGCAATCTTCCAGCTCCTTCTCCATATTCTCCTTGACCATCTGCATCGGCACATGGCCGGGGCCTTCGATCATCACCTGCACATCATGCTCCCAGGCAATTTTTGTCAGCTCGCCGAGGGTCTCCAGTTCACCGAACTGGGCGGCGTCATTGGCATCAGCCAGGCAGCCGGGGCGCAATCCGTCACCCAGGGAGAAAGCGACATCATAAGCCTTCATGATCTCGCAGATCTCTTCAAAGTGCGTATACAGGAAACTCTCTTCATGATGCGCCAGACACCACTTGGCCATGATCGAACCGCCGCGCGAGACAATTCCTGTGAGGCGCTCCGCTGTCAACGGCACATAGGCGAGGCGCACACCGGCATGGATGGTAAAGTAATCCACACCCTGCTCCGCCTGCTCGATCAGGGTATCGCGAAACATCTCCCATGTGAGGTCTTCGGACTTGCCGTCGACCTTCTCCAGCGCCTGGTAGATCGGCACGGTGCCGATCGGCATTGGCGAGTTGCGCAAAATCCATTCACGGGTTTCATGAATATTCTTACCGGTAGAGAGATCCATCAGAGTATCGCCGCCCCAGCGGGCCGACCACACCATCTTCTCAACCTCCTCCTCGATGGAGGAGCTCACTGCCGAGTTGCCAATATTGGTATTCACCTTAACGATGAAATTGCGCCCGATAATCATCGGTTCCAGCTCGGGATGGTTGATATTCGCCGGGATAATGGCGCGCCCTGAAGCGATCTCGGAACGCACAAACTCAGGAGTAATCTGCTCAGGCAGATTGGCGCCGAAATTTTCACCCGGATGCTGTTTCAGCAACTTCTGGTATTCAGGATCAAGGCGCAGCTCATCAAGCTTCTGTGTCTCGCGGATGGCCACGTACTCCATCTCCGGTGTAATCACGCCCTGACGCGCATAGTGCATCTGCGAGACATTCTTGCCCGCCTTTGCTTTTCGCGGTGCACGAATATGTTCAAAGCGCAATGTTTCAAGCTCAGCATCACTCTGGCGCTGTTGACCATAGGTTGACGATGGACCTGCAAGCTGCTCTGTATCATCACGCTCGGCAATCCAGGCAGAGCGTACATCCGGCAATCCTTTCAAAAGATCAATACTTGCATCAGGATCGGTATAGGGACCTGATGTATCGTAGACATAAATGGGTGGATTGATCTCCCTGTCATTGTTCGTCAGCGTGGGTGACTGACTGATTTCACGCATCGGCACGCGCAGGTCATCACGGGAACCCTGCAGATAGATCTTGCGTGAATTGGGAAAAGGCCGGGTGACCTCTTCAGAAAGCGTTGTTGTTTTTGTAATAAAATCTTCGGGTATGGCGCTCATTGGGTTTCCTCTCCAGCGTAAAAAGTCTGGAGGGGAGTGATCCCGCTGCAGCCTCCCTACGCCAGTCTCAACTGGATCAGGTTCCAAGGGTATTTCTCAGTCCTTAGCGGACACCCCCGGCTAATTGGTTTCTATTATAACCTATCTTCAGAAATCAGATGAATCCCACATCACTTCTCTCGCACGCCTTCGATATTCAGCTGCAACACAACCTCTTTAGAGTGCTCCCCCAGTGATTTCATGATGCCGAAATCGGCAAGCAGGAAGCTGGTTTCCCCCGAAAACCCCACGCGATACCCGCCCCAGGGGTCTGCGCCCTCACCGACCTTGCTCATACGGATCGTCAGCGGCTTGCTGATGCCGTTCAATGTGAAATCTCCCATCATGACAATAGCGCCGGAGTCATCCTCGCTGAATGATGAACTGACGAATGTCGCCTCGGGATATTTTTTGCTATTGAGGAAATCCTTGCTGCGCAGATGCTTGTCACGTTCTGCGTGATTCGAATCGACGCTGCCGGTTTCAATAACCACAGAGACGCTCGATGCCGATGGATTATCACGGTCATAGATAAACTTTCCGGAAAAGCGATTGAAGCGCCCTGTCAACAGGCTATAGCCAAGATGCGGGATCTCAAAATTGATCGATGCATGCATGCCTTTGGTATCGATGAGATAGGTTTCAGCGGCCAATAGAGGCGCACTGCCAACGAAACATAGCAACATGATCACAATTCTAATTTTTCTCATTATTTTCTCCTTCTGGTGGACAGTTACATCCAAACATACGCACTAAAATCGCATCGTGCAACACAATATGATGATAAACAGCAGCAGCCGCATGCGCCAGTGACAAGATCATCAGACTCCAGGCCAGCCATAGATGGAATTTACCGGCGCTGTCGGCACGCTCACTCGCAGCCTCCAGCAGCGGTGGCAGTTCAAACAGAGCGAACACAGTAACCCCCTGCCCATCAGCAGTCACCATCAGATAGCCACTCACTGCAATCAGCAGCGGCAGCAGATGCAGCAAAAAGTGCATAGCCTGCGCCATCAATGTGAATACCCTGCCGGCAAGCTGTTGTGGAGAGTGACTGAAAAGCGACCAGAAGATGCGCAGCAGCACCAGCAATGTCACTACAACGCCAACAGAGATGTGCAGCGCAGGCGCCTTGTGGTACCAGGGATGGTAATAGTCAAGGGTGGTCATCCATAACCCCGATGCAAACAGAGCGACCAGGCCAATGGCGATCAGCCAGTGCAGGAGAATGGCGACCAGGCCATAGGAGTGCTCGTTGTTGAAAAGCTGCATCATGCTGTAAGCATAGACGAAGAGAGGTTTTAGGTGGGAAGGTTTTAGGTGGTTAGGTTTTAGGTTTTAGGTTTTAGGTTTTAGGTTTGAAGTTGAACTTCCAATTTCACAATCTCTTGATCCTTCAGACTGTGGCGATATTTTTTTGCCTGGCCTTTTCCAGGGATGACTATCTGTGGCGCAATTTCAAGCAGTGGCAGCAGCACAAAGGCTCTCTGTGTGATGCCTGGATGTGGAATTTGCAACTGCGGCGTCAGCATCTCGAGATCATCATAGAGCAGCAGATCCAAATCCAGGGTGCGCTCTCCCCAGTGACGCTTGCGGATGCGGTGGTGAGCCTGTTCAATGCCCTGCAGCGCTTCGAGCAGCTGCAGCGGCTGCAGCATGGTTTCGATCTGTGCAACGGCATTGATGTAATCGGGCTGATCAGCAGGGCCCATGGGCGGGCTGCTGTAGAGACTCGACGCAGTCAACAGCGTTGTTTGATCAAGAAGTCCCAGCTCTGCAAGGGCATCCTTTATCTGCTGACGGGGATGATCCAGATTGCTGCCGAGGCCGATGTAGGCAGTCGCCACGACTCTCTCAGGATTGTCCGCTGTTGCGTGTACGTGGACGACGGCGACGTCGGCGCGTCCTGGTATTCGGCTGATGCTTGTGAACATCCGGGTGATCCACCTGGTAATCTGTCCACCACTGCGCCACTTCCTCCTCTATTTCACCGCATTGCGCACGCAGCAGCAGGAAATCGTAGGCTGCGCGAAAACGCTGATTAGCAAACAGGCGATTTGGACGCTTCCCCCGGCGGTTGAGAAAACGCGGCTGCAATGACCAGATCTCATTCATCATGATGGCATAGCGTTTGTGGATCGGGATGACCTGAGCCTGGCTGGATAGAACTTTGGAGGCGGCACGCTGAATCGCAGAAATTGCCGGCATTCCCTTGTCATCGCGATTGATTTCCGCCTGGGCGCGTACAGGCTCCCACAGCATCACCGCAAACAGAAATGCGGGTGTCACCGGCATCTCGTTGGCGATGCGATGATCGGTGTTAAGCAGTCCCTGGTTGAGCATCTGCGCGGTTCGCTCAGAAAACCCGCCTTCAAGAGCAGCTGTAGTCTGAGGAAAGAGATGGGGGAGCAGTTTGTATTTCTGCAAAATCCTGAAGCTGACATGCGCCTGTCCGGCCATCAACAGCTTTAGTATCTCATCGAAAAGACGCGCATCCGGAACTCCGTCGAGCAAACCACCAAGCTCATAGATGGGTTTTGCAGTCTCCTCTTCAATCACGAAATCCAGCTTGGCGGCAAAACGTGCAGCACGCAGCATGCGCACCGGATCTTCCCGGTAACGCGTCTCAGGATCCCCAAGAAGCCGCAGCAGCCCCTCCTCGAGATCAGCGACGCCGCCCCAGTAGTCAACGATGGAGAAGTCTGCGATATTGTAATAGAGCGCGTTGACCGTAAAATCACGCCGTAAGGCATCCTCTTCGAGGGTTCCGTAGACATTGTCCCGAAGAATCATACCCTCGTCACTTTGATGATCGCTGTTTTCGGCAGGCTCTCCCCCTCTGAAAGTCGCCACCTCGATAATTTCGCGTCCAAAAAAGACATGTGCCAGACGAAAGCGCCGTCCGATCAGACGGCAGTTGCGAAACAGCCGCTTGACCTCTTCCGGCTTCGCATCTGTTGCAATATCAAAATCTTTGGGGCGATGACCAAGCAGCAGGTCGCGCACGGCGCCGCCAACCAGGTAGGCTTCATAACCCGCGTTATGCAGGCGGTAAAGCACCTTGACCGCATTTTTTGAGATATTCGCCCGTGAGATATCATGTTTCGGACGGGGGATTATTGTTGGTTGAATAGTGGTATTCCTGTAATTTAGATGACTGATTGATTACATCATTTGTCAGATAGTGAAGACATGCTGGCGATAATACTGCAGTTCGTCGATCGAGTCATAGACATCGTCAAGCGCCTGATGACGCATATTTTTCTTCATCCCATCGGCAATCTCAGGTTCCCAGCGCCTGACAAGCTCCTTGACGGTGCTCACATCCAGGTTGCGATAGTGGAAGTACTGCTCCAGAGTCGGCATCAGTCGCGCCATGAAACGGCGATCCTGACAGATTGAATTCCCACACATGGGGGACTCGCCCGCCGGCACATGTTCCTTAACAAAATCCAGCGTCAGCTTCTCTGCCTGTTCCACGCTCTGCTCACTGCTGTAAATTCGCTCTATCAATCCCGATTCAGTGTGCGTACGTGTATTCCACTCATCCATCGCCTCGATAACCGCAGCAGGCTGCTTAATCGCGACCACCGGGCCTTCAGCCACGGTATCAAGCTGGGCATCGGTAATCACGGTTGCAATCTCGATAATCAGGTCCCTGTCTGTATCCAGACCAGTCATCTCCAGATCGATCCAGATCAGGTAATTTGGATTTTGCATGATTTCTCTAGATGATAAAAAAAAACCGCATCCATTCGATGCGGTTTTTTGACTTGAAACGCCTGATAATCAGGAGCAGCCGCCACCCTGGGCCTGGGATGAGCCGCATGATCCGCAACCACCGCCGCCGCTGGCTGCAGGCTGTATATTGTTGAATACAAAGCTGGCTTCACCGTTTCCGCGATCAACAAAATCGATCTCAACGCCGCGCAGATGCTCCAGGGTGCCGTCATCAACGATCACCTTGAAACTATCATAGTCACGCACACTGTCATTACCATTCAACTGGTCGGTAAAACTCATACCAAAACTGATGCCGCTGCATCCACCCGGGGTTGCATAAACGCGTACACCGGCAATGTCATCTTCAATCTGGATCATCAGCTCAGACATTTTTCCCTGCGCCGTTTCAGTCAGACTCAAATCACTGTTTGACAAAATATTCTGTACTTCACTCATTCTTAATCTCTCCTACGAGAATCAGAGATAAGTTTTAATTATACCATTCTCCATAAATTTATCGATATTATTTTTTTTGCAACATATTATCTCTCTGTCCGGTCTATAATAGTGGCGAATCTTTTGGATATCATCCAAATAGATCTCTCTACATATCAATTAAAAAAGCATAGGAGGAATCACATGCGTCTGCTTACAGCTATCCTTGTTCTCTTGACCAGTAGTGCGGTTTTTGCTGAAAATAGCACAAAGGTTGATGGATACACCATTCACCACAACATCATCACCACCGACTTTCTCGGTGACGACGTCGCTCGAAGCTACGGAATTATCCGCAGTAAAAACAGGGCTATGCTGAATGTCTCCGTTATCAAGGATAAGGAAGGCACAACAGGTACACCCGTCAGCGCCAGTGTAAAGGCCAATATGACAAACATTTATGGGCAGCAGCGCGGTCTCAATCTGCGTGAAATTCATGAAGCTGATGCTATCTATTACATCGGAACTTTTCTGGTGCGCAATGGAGAAGCTCTCAATTTTCACCTCGATGTCAAGCCTGAAGGAGAGAGCAAATACTCCCCTGCAGCTTTCAGCGAAGAGTTTTTTGTCGATTAAGGAAGCTCAGATCAAGTCGCTTCGCCTACATGGATGTAGGTGAGGGGCGTGAGCAGGCCGTTCCTGCGCATCCTGCGCTCACGGCATTTGTACATCCGTGTACGGCAGATGCGGAAGCTTCGCGCCTCGATCAGAGCATTCCCGCAAGTTAGTCTACGGGGGAAGGGTTATCTATCAATGGGTTATAATTCTCATCCAGATTGCCCTTCCCCCGAACCCCCATCCCATGGATTTATTCAGAGGTTCCTTTATTTAATACAGGAACCACGGAACACACTGAATACACGGAAATAGAAAACACATGATTCCGTGTCGTCCGTGTGTTCCGTGGTTAAAAAGAGACCGACCCAAATCCGCGGTAGAGGGTATAGAGTCCGAACAGAATCAGGCCTATGCCTGCCGCTGAACGAACGGATGAACGCTGCATGAAGGGGACGAACTCCCCTGCCAGCAACCCTGTTGCAATCAGATTCGGCAGGGTGCCGAGACCGAAAGCCAGCAACAACAGGGAGCCGTTGACAGCACTGCCCGAGCCAAGCGCCCAGATCAGCATGCTGTAGACCAGACCGCAGGGCAGCCAACCCCACAACATCCCGAGTACAAACCCCTGGCCGCTGTTTTTCACCGGCAATAGCTTGCGTCCATAGGGCTCGATGTGCTTCCATAATGCGCCGCCGGCTGACTCTATATGGCGTAAAAAACCACTCCATCCACCCAGGTAGAGCCCCATCAACATCATCATCACACCAGCGATGAGCGCCAACGTAATCTGCAGCCATTGCACCGGCATAAAGCCTGTAGAGAGCTGACCTATACCCCCGAACAATGCCCCTGCAATGACATAGGAGAGCACCCGCCCACCGTTATAGCTCAGCAGCAGCGGCAGTCGCTGTTGCTGCTGCGGCATCGCCAGCGACAGCGCCCCGACGATGCCGCCGCACATGCCGACGCAGTGAACGCCGCCAAGCAGTCCGGCCGTAAAGGCAGACCCCAACTGCAGCCATTCAACCAACCTTTTTCTCCAGGGGAATAGCACGTGCCGTCAGCCAGATCAACAGCAGCACAGGGATGCCGATGATTGCGGTGCCAAGAAAGAAAAATGAGTAACCGACCTGGTCAACGATCTGACCGGAATAACCTCCCAGCAACTTGGGGAAAAGCGTCATCAGAGAGCTGAATATTGCGTACTGTATGGCGGTAAAAGAGACACTGGTGAGACTCGACAGCCAGGCAATAAAGGCGGCAACGGCCAGGCCGCCGCTGAGGTTGTCCGCTGCAATCACCACCGTTAGCAGCCATACATCTCCGCTATTCTGCGCCAGCAGCATGAACAGCAGGTTGGTCGCGGCGGTCAGTACGGCGCCGGTAAAAAGAATCTTCATGACGCCAAAACGCAGTGTCAGGAAACCACCGAGGAAGCCTCCCAGGATAGTCATCCACAGGCCGAACACCTTGGTGACTGTCGCAATCTGCTCCTTGCTGAATCCCATATCCTGATAAAAGACATTTGAAATCACGCCCATGACGATATCGGCAATCCGGTAAAAACCCACCAGCAGTAGGATCAGCATGGCGGCGCGGCCATAACGGTGGAAAAATTCGGCAACCGGCTCGATGTAGGTTTCACGCACCATGCCGCGATTGGCAATGCCAACCAGCACCGCGATATAAGCCATACCCAGTGCTGTAACGAGTGAAATCAGCAGGCGTCCGCTTTCCAGCAGAAAGGCAGCCAGGCCGTTGTTGAAACCCAGACTCTGCTGCATCCACAGCTTGCCGGAATCGACCACGGCGGAGAGGGTGACAAAGGTTGAAATAAAAGCAATCACGACGAGGATAAACAGGCCAAGGAATCGCAAGTAATCAACGGCATGATGCAGATAGCTGGAAGTGCGGCTGGTTTGCGGCTCTTTGATCACCAGCGTCGTTGCAACGCCAATCAGCATCGCGCCCGCCATACAGAGATAGGTCATTTGCCAGGCGGTATAACTATAGGAACCCATGTCAGAACCAAACCATGCTGCAAGATAGAGCGCCATGGCGCCGGCCATGATCATGCCGATACGGTAGCCTGCCACATAGGTCGACGACAGCAGCGCCTGCACGTCATCCTCAGCCTCCTCGATCCGATAGGCATCGATGACGATATCCTGGGTAGCGGAGGAGAAGCCCAGCATCACTGCAGCCATCGCCATGGCCGTCAGTGCAGCCTCACCCGTCTGCGGATCATTCATGGACATCCATACAATGGCCGAAATCACTGCAAACTGAGAAAGCAGCAGCCAGCTGCGGCGGCGGCCCAGCAGCGATGTCAGAAGAGGCAGCGGCAGCTTGTCGACCAGCGGCGCCCACACGAACTTGAATGAATACCCCAGCGCCGCCCAGCTGAAATAGGTGACTGCGCTGCGCTCCAGTCCGGCTTCGCGCAGCCACAGTGAGAGGGTCGAGAAGATCAGCAGGATCGGCAGGCCGGCAGAGAAGCCGAGAAACAACATCGCCAGCACCTTCTGCCAGTTTGCCCTGAGCAGAATGAGCCAGTCGCTATCCCTGACATGAGTGAGTAGATGCATAAATCGAGGTGGGAGATATTTTGGTTGCAGAAACCACGGTGCAATGCGCTCCGCTTATTGACACCCTACAAGGCCATTACAAGAATGAATGAATCACGGAACACACGGAATTGATTTTGTTTTCTTTCCGTGTTTTCAGTGTGTTCCGTGGTAAAAAATAGCTTTTGTAGGGTGGTATAAGCGGTAGCGCATCCCACCACGACATTGGCCGAGACGATGCTCTTCAATTATTGCACCTGCCGCCCCTGGCTGATAACCAGCGTGACTTCTTCTTTGCTATCAGAGCTGACCGTGACTGTCGCAGAGACAAAGTCACTTCCCTGCGGTGTCGCATTTCCGCTCACTGAGATCTTGGCGCTGATGCCGACCTGTTCGGCAGACGAGAGTTTCGACTGCGGCGTCATTGCCATGCTGTCATCGAGCGTCACCTCCAGCGGCAGCTCCTTCACCTTGTGGCGGGATGCGGCAAGCGGCATCGGCGGTCCGTTGAGCGCCTTGGCAAAAACAAAAACCGTATCTTCCGGCGAGAGTTTTCCAGCCAGCGCAGGATCCAGAGAAACCTTGACCTTGATTGCCGCCGTACCTGGCGCTTGTGACTGTGATTCAGGCTGTGATTCAGGCTGTGGTTGTGGCTGTGATTGTGGCTGTGGCTGTGGAGACGCCTGCGCCGCTATTTGTGGCAGTGGCTGTGGTTGCTGCGGCTGTGCAAACTCCAGCTTCACGCCGGCCTTGGTTGCCGCCGCCTGCATTCTGGCGCGCAGCTCCTGTTGATCCGCAGGCTTAAGAGCGGGCTCGGCTTTACTCCAATGCTCTAGCGCCAGCTCGTAGTCGCCGCGCTCTTCAGCCGCGATACCAGCCAGCCACAGTGCCGTGGTGCTGGTTGGATCCAGCTCCAACGCCCTGTTGACCAGCTCCTCCGGCCTGCCGCCGATTTTTCCATTCTGCGCCATGGCGACGGCATTGGCGAGCGCCAGCATCACAGGTGGGTTGTCCGGCTGCAGCTTGTCGACAACTTCAAATGCCTTGACCGCATCACCATATTTCCCCATGCTCATGAGGCTGCGGCCAAGCAGGAACCACCCCTCGGCATTTTCAGGCTCCTGTTTCAGGCGCCCAGCCAGATCCTGCACCATCTGCTCGACAGACTGCTGCTGCGCACCCTCGCCGTGGCCGCTTGCAACCTGCTGCTGCGCCGTTGCGCCATTGATCAGGTGCGGTGAACCGATGGCGAAGTAGAGCCCCAGCGTCAACACAGGCAGCAGTACGCCGATAGCCGCCACACCCAGGGCGCCGGCAGTGGCAGAGGATTTCTGTTGTGGATCCTCACTCTGCAACTCGTCGGCAAGGGTCTTCTCCACCTCCGTTTTGACCTGCTGAAACTCTTCGTCAGAGATTTCTGCAGCCTTGTTCTCGGTTTCCAGCTCACTGAGGCGCTCTCTGGCAATCTCAAGATTCTGCTGATTGCGGTCGATCCCGTCGCCAGCTGTTTTTCTCAGCAGTGGCCAGGCGAGTCCCGCCAACGCCACCAGCAGCATGATGGCGGTAACTATCCAGAAAGTTGTCATGACTCTTTATTCTCCAGTTTGTTCTCCAGCATTTGACGCGCCTGTTCAAGGCTCTGCTCATCGACAGGATCCGCTTCGGATGACTGTTTGCCTCGCGTCCGGCCAATTCGCCACAGCACCACGAAAGCAATCAGCAGAAATATCAGGGGACCGGCCCACAGAAACAGCGTGGTGGCCTTGACGGGGGGGCGATAGAGGACGAAGTCGCCATAACGGTCAACCATCCACTCCACCACTTCATCTTCGCTCTTGCCCTGCTTCACCTGCTCATAAGCTTTTTTGCGCAAGTCCTGAGCCAGCTCGGCATTGGAACCGGCAATATTCTGATTCTGACACACCAGGCAGCGCAGCTCCTCGGTCAGCTTTTTGTAAATTCGCTCCTGCTCGGGAGTCTCGAAAGTATAGGTTTCGATGCCTGCAAAAGCTGGCCAGCTCAGACTAAGGACAAAAAGCAGCCCTATTAATTTGGACAGTTGCATATTAATTTTCTCCTTCCAGACGCTTGACCAGTGCCGCCAACTCATCTTCCCATAAGGCGGGATTGACCGCGCCGACATGTTTGAGGCGGATGATCCCTTTTTTATCAATCAGATAGGACTCTGGAGCACCATAAACACCAAGATCGAGAGCTACTGCACTCTCAGGATCAACGCCAATCGCCGTATAGGGATTGCCTGCCTGTTTGAGCATACTGATGGCATCGGCAGCCTCATCCCGCCAGTTGATACCGACTATCGTCAGACCATGACGTGTCGTGAGTTCCTCGAGATAGGCATGCTCTTGCCAGCATGAAGGGCACCATGAACCCCAGACATTCAGCAGCCAGACCTTGCCTCTGAACTGCTCCGGTTCGACGCGCTTGGTCGAATCCAGTAACTCGGGCAGTGAGAAATGTGGTACCGGCTTGTCGATCAAAGGAGAACTTACGAGCTTTGGGTCCTGGCTCAAGCCCA
>DAOUQU010000041.1 GCA_030625445.1 Gammaproteobacteria bacterium | reverse complement strand
CTATTAAATGGAAAAGCCAATCTTGCAGAACGATTTGCAGACATCGATATAGTTCAGGTACGAAAGGCGTTCGACCAGTCGCAGAGAGTCACGCAGAAATATCCAAAGAGAATGGCGGAGGTGTTTAAGATCACCAATCTTCCACAGCGGTTGCTTGAAATACCGCAGAAAAAGTCTGCGGCATCCTAAATCCAACTGAATTTTGCGCCCATAGATGCTGAATGGCATCAAAAGCATCCAAAAAGTCTTCTAGGTGGAATGAGATTTTACAACGGCTTCCATATTTGATTGTGCTTGGGGTTCGGTGTCATGGCGGTACTATTGCTCTTCGCGCAGTTCTTTGATGCGGGTTTCTGCTTCGGCATCGGAATTCACGTGTGACGATGCAGCAAAAGCCCTTCTTGCTGACTAGAATTAAGGGTATTATCATTAAATATTTTGGAGTAATGGGGCTTTATCATGAAACGTCTAATGCTAATGTTCATCACAACATTGATAATGGCGGGTAACGCAATCGCTGGGAGTATTTACAAATGCGTTGATGCCAAGGGTAACGTCTCATTTTCCCAGATTCCATGTCTGAATAAATCTAAGGGAGGAATCATCGGAAATACTGAAGATTCCGAACCAACTCCAAGAGGCGAAAGGCGTTCTTTGCAAAGAGGCGGAAACCCTTATTCAATCAGGAATCAGGCTAGGGAAATCAAGCATGATCAGGACACAAGAGCCATTAAAAGGCGCATTCATGGGTCTTCTCCTGGTTATGGTGGTTACGGTAGTTATGGTGGTTCCGGTGGTTACAATAGTTACGGTGAATATGGTCGTTCGCGGTAGACCATGCAGTAAGTCCTCACCTAAAATTCACTGATAAAAGACGTGTCAAAAATGAGGCTACAAAACCTACAGATAACTACCCCAGCATCTCCCTGAGCGCGGCCTCTGCTTCGCCTTTGGTGTCGTGAATCGAAACTCTACGGAATGCACCAAAGGGGATTCTTTCGCGGACAATCCAGCGGCCATCAGGGATTTGAAAAATGGATAGTGGGTTTTTCATAGTAAAAAAAGGCCTTTTCACAAGATTACCCAGCTTGGTTGACCGCAGGGCTTCGGAGAAAAGGAGGGATGCCTGATGCCGTCCCTGCGGTTTTCACCCTGCAATCAACGTCCGGCTTTCAATAAAGGGCAATCGACCGGCTGCACCCTCACGACAAAAAACCTATGCGGCCTCGACTATTGTTTCCCCGATAGACTTCTGTATTTTGAAACTTCGATGAGCAAGAAGCGCAAGGCCATCGCCCATTTGACCGAAGGCAAAATCTGCCTGCCTTGAGATCATCAAATTTTGGTATTCCGTTTCAGTGAGCAGGCATCGCTCAGAGGCTTCCGTGATGGTCTGCTGGCGATTCCCTTCCCCCAGCTTAAACATCTTTTTCGCCAGCGGGCTTTCAATGGCTTTTGCAACATCTTTGTCACCTTCGCGCACCAGACTATGGATTTCAGAGAATTTCATGCCCTTGAGATTTTGCAGCACGAGCTGGCGCTCCATACCTAAAGCGGGGGACGGTTCCGAAGTTACAGCGATTGTCGTGCTTTTTATGCCTTCTGCTACCTGCTTATTACCTTTTTCCTGCACACAGCATTAGCCATCCAACAACAAACAGGCGCATCACTGGCAAAGATGCAAAAATACCGGAAGAATAGTTGATGGAGATCATCATTTTAACAAAAGAATTCGATAAACCAGCAACTTATAAAGATATTCTAGAATTATTGTACTACACTACTCATAAGCTTTAGGGCTTGCCTTTCGATCATCATGAAGCGAGGAGAGACGATGGAAAAGCTAAATGAGATAAAATTTTCAGAGATAAAGCCAGAAGAGATATTGAATAGATATGTCGAATTGAGCAAAAACAAGTGGAAAGAGGGTGGCGAGTCACGCGCAGAAGTTATTGGACCGTATATCATTGCACTGGCAATTCTTACTCCCGTCTTGTTCCTGCTTTTTGGATTCTAGCGAGGCTACGCATCAGGCCATCGAGTCCAGAGGTGGATTCGATTCTGCATTCCCACGCAGAAGCATGGGAACGAGGAAAAAATAATTCCCTTCAACCCCCCTTTGATAAAGGGGAAGGTTTACATACTGCACAGGGTTATTGGGCAGTTACTAATGACGATCTGAATCACCTCTGCCATGAAACTCATCCTCTCTCTATTTATTACCTGCAGCGTGGCATTTTCACTGTCAGGCTGCGCCACTGTACAGACACAGAGGCTTGACTCCATGTCTGACGAGTCTATTTGCGAGCTGCTGGGACCAGAGTGGAGCAGCAGCATTGAAGAGCAGCGTCTGTTGAAAAAAGAGCTGGCGCATCGCGGCGTGATCTGTGTTCACGGCCGCATCATTGCACACGGACGTCGCCACTATCCGCCGGCATCCATCAACAGAAGCACACCGAGACTGTCGAGAACATCAGTACAAAAAAGAGAGCAGGGTCTAAATGCCATCCACCTGAAAAAAGTGAGCGGCGTATATAATATACCGGTGCAGCTGAATGATACTGTCATCGTAAGCCTGATCATAGACAGCGGTGCAGCTGACATGATGCTGTCACCCAAAGTAGCCAATATTTTGTTACGCAGCGGCACTTTAACGCAGGACGATTTCCTGCCGGAACAAGTCTACCGCCTCGCTGATGGATCAAGAAAGGAGCATATGCGGGCCAGGCTGCGATCAGTCACTCTTGGAAAACGCACCTTCAGGGATGTCACTTTCAGTATTTCCGATACAGATGACTCACCGATGTTACTTGGTCAGAGTCTGCTGGAAAGGCTGGGGAAATATACGATTGATTATCACAACGGGGTGTTGCTGTTTGATTGATGGGCGTGCAAAAACTGCTACGCCTGTTTGCCGGATTTCGCTGGCGCTCATCCGGCCTACATTTATCCTGTCATTCAAACCACTGCTGCCATTAAGAGCGCAGCGAAGCTTCCGCGTCCTGCTTACGCCCCTCACCTACATCCGTGTAGGCGAAGTAATCTCAAGCGAATTGCCGCGTCGCTTGCTCCTCGCAATGACACGGGAATGGATGCAGGCTATGTCAGCATCAGGCGGCGCGGTGCGACCATGCCGTTTTCGTCGATGACGCCTGCACCGATGAATTGATCTTCATTATCATAAATACGCACCCAGCCGGAAGCCGGGGGAGTGGAGGCAGTAACGGCTTGCCCCTGCTTGAGATAGTGAGATGCATCAGCGCCCAGTTTTACTGCAGGCCACTGCGCCAGGCCGCTGTCGATCGGCAATAACAGTTGATCGAGCGCCTGTAGATCTCCATCAAGCCCGAGACTCTGCAGCTGCTCCAGCGTGACCATCGCGGAGTCGTCATAGGGTCCGACAAGCGTGCGTCTGAGTGCTGCAACATGGCCGCCGCAACCGAGCTCTTCACCGATATCTTCAGCCAGTGTGCGCACATAGGTCCCTTTGGAACAGTGGATATCCAGCTCCAGCAGGTCATCATGCAGGGAGACAAGTTCAATTGAGTAGATGGTGATGCGACGGGTTTTGCGTTCAACCTCTTTGCCTTCGCGCGCCAGCTTGTAGAGGCGCTCGCCCTTGTGCTTGACGGCAGAGTACATCGGAGGAAGTTGCTCGATTTCACCGATAAACTGCCGTAGCACAGCGGTAACGCTCTCCTGCGTCACGCCCTTGACGGCACGGGTTTCGATGACCTCACCTTCAGCATCCGCCGTGGTCGTCTTCTCGCCCAGTTTGACTGTCGTCAGGTAGCGTTTGTCTGCATCGAGCAGAAAAGCCGATGCCTTGGTTGCCGCACCCAGGCAGATGGGCAACAGCCCCGTTGCAAGCGGGTCAAGACTTCCCGTGTGACCCGCCTTATCCGCTTTATAGAGACGTTTAACCCGCTGCAGCGCTGCATTCGAGGTTAAATTGAGGGGTTTATCCAGCAACAGAATGCCACTGATATTGCGGCCCTTGCGACGTCGCGCCATAACAATCTACTCGCTATCTTTGTGCGCATCTTCCGCAACCGCTTTTTCAATCAGCGATTGCAGATTATTGCCGTAGTCAATACTGGTATCAATAACAAATTGAAGTTCAGGAATTGTACGCAACTTGCTGTTTTTGCCCAACTCATAGCGCAGATGGCCTGCGGCCTGCTGCAAAATTTTGCGGTTCTCTTCTGCATCGCCATCAAGAACCGTAAAGTAGATTTTTGCATAGGAGAGATCCCGCGTCACCCTGGCTTCGTGGATCGTAATCATGGCGAGTCGCGGATCTTTGAGTTTCGGCACCAGTTCAGAGAGGTGTCGCTGAATCGCAACACCGATGCGCTCCGCACGGCTGAATTCAACAGGCATCAGAGCTCTCTTGCATGCTCGGTGCGTTCAAAGATTTCGATCTGATCGCCCTCTTCGATATCGTTATAGCTCTTGACGCCGATACCACACTCGGTACCTGACCTGACTTCAGCGACATCGTCCTTGAATCGCCGCAGCGACTCCAGTTCGCCCTCAAAAATCACGATATTATCCCGCAGCACGCGAATCGGGTTATTACGTTTCACCACACCTTCGAGAACCATGCAGCCTGCAATGGCTCCAATCCGGGAGGAGCGGAATACATCGCGCACCTCGGCGAGACCGACGATCTCTTCACGAATCTCGGGTGACAACAATCCGGATGCAGCCTTTCTGACGTCGTCGATGACTTCATAAATAATGCTGTAGTAGCGCAACTCAAGTCCACGCTCTTCGAGAATGCGGCGGGATGCCGCGTCAGCACGCACATTAAAACCGATCACAATCGCATTTGTGCTGGCAGCCAGGTTGGCATCGGACTCATTGATGCCGCCGACACCTGATGCAACCACCCTGACCTTGACCTCGTCTGTAGAGATGCTTTCCAGAGACTCCTTGATCGCCTCGACACTACCCTGGACATCTGCCTTGACAACCAGGTTGACATTGACAACCTTCTCTTTGCCCATCTGCTCGAAGAGCTCATTGAGTTTGGCAGCCTTCTGCTCCGCAAGGCGGCTGTCACGCAGTTTGGCGCGCCGTACCTCTGCCAGCTCCCGCGCCTGTTTTTCATCCGGCGTCACGATAGCATCGTCACCCGCATTAGGCGCGCTGGAGAGACCCAGCACCGCGACCGGCATTGACGCCCCCGCGCTCTCGACTTCTACGCCGTTTTCGTCATACATGGCGCGCACACGCCCATATTCGGTGCCGCAAACAAGCGTATCGCCCTTTTTCAAGGTGCCAGACTGAACCAGCACAGTTGCAATCGGACCCCTGCCCTTGTCAAGGGTCGCTTCAACAATGACACCACGTGCAGGGCCATCAGCGACTGACGACAACTCCAGTAATTCCGCCTGCAGCAATATTGCATCAAGCAGATCATCGATGCCTTCACCACTATGCGCAGAGACCTTGACGAACTGAACGTCGCCGCCCCAATCCTCGGGTACGACCTCTTCGGCAACCATCTCCTGCATGACGCGGTCCGGCTGCGCCTCTGGTTTATCCATTTTGTTGACGGCAACGATCAGTGGAACTTCCGCAGAGCGTGCATGCTGAATCGCCTCTTTTGTTTGCGGCATAACGCCATCGTCAGCAGCAACAACAATGATGACGATGTCTGTAGCCTGAGCGCCTCGAGCACGCATGGCTGAGAATGCCGCGTGTCCGGGAGTATCCAGAAAAGAGATCATGCCATGGCCTGTCTCAACGTGATAAGCGCCAATATGCTGGGTAATGCCGCCCGCTTCTCCCGAGGTAACACTGCTTTTGCGAATGTAATCCAGCAGTGAGGTTTTACCATGATCAACATGACCCATGATGGTGACAACCGGCGCCCGCGGCACCTCTTCACCGTCTGCAGAAGCAGTCAGTTTTTCCAGCAGCAACTCTTCAGCATCAGCAGACTTACCGAAAACAGCCTTGTGTCCCATCTCTTCGACCACCAGCAAGGCGGTATCCTGGTCCAGGGTCTCGTTGATGGTAACCATCATCCCCATCTGCATCAGGGTCTTGATGACATCGACTCCCTTGACGGACATGCGCTGGGCAAGATCACCGACCGAAATGGTTTCCGGAACCTCGACGTCCCTGACAACAGGAGCTGTCGGTTTTTGAAAACCGTGTTCTGTCTCGGGAATATCAATGCGTGCAGCTCTACCTTTTGTGCGTCTCTTTTTACCGCGGCCACGTCTGTCGCTGGCAACATGCAACTGCTTGCGACCTGCTTCTGCAGCAGGTTTATGACGACGCCTTGCGGGAGCCGCAGGCTTCTGCTCCGATTTCTTTTGCGCCTCCTGGCGGGCAACTTTTGCAGCGGCGACTTTTTTCTTATCATCCTTGAGCTGTTCTTCACGACGCGCCTGCTCTTCGCGTTGGCGCAGTGCATCCTCTTCGAGCTGCTGCTTTTTCTGTTCCTTTTTCTGCTCCTTCTCCTGTTTCAGGCCAACCTCTTTATCCCTGCGCTCGGCTTCAGCTTCACGGCGGGCGTCATTTTCACTCTGCAGCGCCTCACGCTGCTGCGCCTGTTCTTCCAGCGCTTTTTTAGCTGCATCAGCCTCCTGATGCAACTGATCACTGCTTTTCGACTCCATCTCCTTATGAAATGTCCGTTTACGCCGTACTTCGACATTGACGCTCTTTCCCACCTCACGGCCACGACTGCTCGCACTGCGCGCAGATGTTGCCGGTTGCGTCAGTGTACCGCTGCTTCTTCGCTTGAGCGTGATTTTCCCTTTCGCCCCGCCGGCGTCATCCCGGCTCAATTTTTTACCATGACTCTTGCGCAGATTGGCAAGCAGGTCACGTTTCTCAGTATCAGAGATTTCATCCTCTGCACTGTTTTTGTGAACACCTGCTTCCTCAAGCTGCCGCAGCAGACGATCAACAGTGATACCTACATCTTTTGCCAGATGGCTTACAGTTACTTTACTCATTACAATCCCCCTCAGGATTCCGCTTCCGCAAACCAGGGAGCGCGAGCCGTCATTATCAGTTCACCCGCCCGTTTCTCATCGAGTCCATCGATCTCCAGCAGCTCATCAGTTGATTGATCAGCCAGATCTTCAATGCTCTTGATTCCGATATTTTCAAGTTGAGTCGCCAGATCCGCATCGATCTCAACCATATTGCGAAGATCTCCCGATGGAAAATCCTGCGCCTCTTCTGAAGCAATTGCCTGGGTCAGCAATGCATCACCGGCCCGTTCCCGCAGCTCATTGACGATCTCCTCGTCAAACTCCTCGATTGCATTCATCTCTTCAATCGGCACATAGGCAATCTCATCGAGCGTGCTGAACCCCTCCTGCACCAGGATATTGGCGACCTCTTCATCAACCTCCAGGCTATCCATAAATCGTTTGACATACTTGTGCGCCTCGCCCTCTGCTTTCTCAGCTAACTGCGCTTCATCCATGACATTAAGCTCCCAGCCAGTCAACTGGCCCGCCAGGCGTACATTCTGGCCACCCCGGCCAATCGCCTGGGAGAGGTTATCTTCATGCACAGCCACATCCATGCTGTGTGCCTCTTCATCAACGACAATAGAGAGCACTTCAGCCGGCGCCATGGCGTTAATTACATTTTGCGCGGGATTTTCATTCCACAAGATGATGTCGACACGCTCACCTGCAAGCTCATTGGAGACTGCCTGGACACGTGAGCCGCGCATACCAACGCAGGCGCCCACAGGATCAATGCGCGGATCCTGTGCTCTGACCGAAATTTTTGCACGTGAACCCGGGTCGCGCGCAGCTCCCAGCAGCTCAATCAGACCCTCGCCGATCTCCGGCACTTCGAGTCGAAACAGTTCGATGAGGAATTCCGGGCGTGAACGTGTCACCTGCAGCTGCGGGCCACGGTGATCTTCCCCCAGGATATCAAACAGAAGGCCACGTAAACGATCGCCAACGCGCACAGATTCACGACCAATCAATTCATTTTTGGGGATTTCGGACTCTGCATTACTGCCGAGATCCAGAATTACCGAGCCCCGGCTAAGACGCTTGACCACCCCGGAGATCAATTCACCGACGCGATCACTGTAAGCTTCGACAACCTTAGCCCGCTCGGCTTCACGAACTTTCTGTACGATCACCTGTTTGGCTGTCTGTGCCGCAATGCGGCCGAATTCGACCGAATCAATTTCATCCTCGATGTAGTCGCCATCTTCCAAATCGAGATCAGGCTCCATCAAACGGGCAGCTTCGAGTGTCACCTCGCGTGAAGGATGTTCAATTGCGGCTGTTTCACCACTCTCTTCATCCACGACAACGCTCTCATCTATCGCTTTCCAGCGACGGAAAGTCGTGTAATTTCCATCTTCACGATCGATCTCAACACGTACGGCAATATCGCCCCTGCTCTTTTTTCGAGTGGCCGTTGCAAGCGCTACCTCTATCGCTTCAAAAATAATCTCCCGGTCTACCTCTTTTTCATTGGAGACCGCATCAACGACCATTAGTATCTCTTTATTCATGGCGCTCGTTCCTGCTTAAAACTGAGGCACAATACGTGCCGAATCGATATCTGAAAAAGGGAGCTTCATCAACTCTCCTTCCACCTCAAGCTGAATATCTTCCCCATCTATCCCCAGCAGCTTGCCTTTGAATTTGCGTCTGCCGTGATGAGAACCCGTCGTCCGCAATGTCACTTTTTGACCTGCGAAGCGTTCAAAATGCTCAATAAAAAAGAGTGGGCGATCCAGCCCCGGCGAAGAGACCTCGAGATCATAATTGCCTGAGACCGGATCTTCCACGTCCAGTACTGCACTCATTTGCCGGCTTACTGTTGCGCAATCATCCAGCATGATGCCCTGCGGACTATCGATATAGATACGCAGCATTTTTCCATGCTTTCCAGCGCTGACCAGCTGCACGCCAACCACTTCAAACCCCATGGGTTCAATCGTGGAACGTGTCAGTTCAATCAGATGTTCAGGCGCCTGCTGCATATCAACTATCGTTTCCAAATCACACCAACAAAAATGGGCCCCTCAAGGCCCATTCCGCAGATAATAAAAAACCCCGGTATACGGGGTTTCTTATTATTCTAAAATTGGTAGCGGGGGCAGGATTTGAACCTACGACCTTCGGGTTATGAGCCCGACGAGCTGCCAGACTGCTCCACCCCGCATCAACGAGGTGCGTACTATACCCAGTTTCCCTGACCCGGGCAACCGCTTTTATCTATTTTGTGAAAAAAGTAGCGAGTAGCGAGTAAAAGATAGGCGTGAGTACTGAGTAGCGAGGAGTGAGTCGACAGACTGGCAGATGTTACTCAACCCTATCCCTCCACTCAGTCCTCGCTACTCGCTACTCAGTACTCTCTTTTTACAGTTTCAGTGCATTCTTTGAGAGATAGGAGGCAACACTCTCCGGCGTCTCCCTGATACCCTTGTCACCCTCTTTCCAGCCCGCCGGGCAAACTTCGCCATGTTCCTCATGAAACTGCAACGCATCGACCATGCGCAGCATTTCGTCGATATCCCGGCCAAGAGGCTTGTCATTGATGACCTGATGACGCACGATGCCGTCGGTATCGATGAGAAAAGAGGCGCG
>DAOUQU010000396.1 GCA_030625445.1 Gammaproteobacteria bacterium | reverse complement strand
TAAAAACACCAGCTGCTTGGCGCGATCAGAGTTGGAGAGGTCGAATGCATAGTCGTATCTGGGCCCCGTTAATATTCGCAAGGCGGTTTGCAAACTCCCTGCGGTGTCGCTCCATGATCTCTTGTCAGTTTCAGGCCGTGCTACCAAGAAAATATTTGAAATGTCCGGGTTGTTCGCCAGCACCGACTCGGTGCCGCTCCTGATCACGACATCGATGACCGCGTCAGGATGCTCTTCTCTGAGCCATCGAATCGTTGGTGTCATCAGCAGGGTATCGCCGATATGCTTCAACTTTATAATCAGGATACGCATATTGGAGTGGACAGAAGAGTGGTTATTGATCGCTTATTGCGGCAGGATTTGACTCTCAGCAGCATCCTATGAGTCTCCGTCGGCCAACAGGGTTTGTTCATACACGCTGATCATCTCCTGCATCATCAGGTCGATGGTCATGTGCTGCAGCGCATAGGCATAGGCGTTGTCCGTCAGCTCTGTTCGTAATTGCCTGTCAGCCAGCAGCCGGTGAATCGATGCAGCGAGCGCATCCCCGCTCTTTGCTTCACACAACAGCCCTGTCTCCCGGTCATGCACCATCTCCGGAAGTCCCCCGATGCGTGTTGCGACCACTGCTTTTTTCATCAGGTAGGCCTGGGAGACGAGGCGTGTTTGCGCCTCAGTGCCAATGGAGGCGATCACTACGATGTCCGCTATCGCCAGGTAGTTTTCAATGTCATCATGATAGCCAAGAAAATGAAATCTGCCGGCATGCCTTCCCTGTTGAATCTCTTGTACAACTTTTGCTTTATAATTTTTTGTCTGCAGTGTTGCTTCACCGACCTGAATGCAACTTAGATTCTGCTGTGCGTCGAGAAGCTGGTTGCAGGCCTTGGCATAATAGAGCTGTCCCTTGTCGCCCCGGATCATGCCAATATTAGCGATTACAGTGTGATCCCGTGGTATTCCCAGCTGCTTTTTTAATTGAACTGCGTCGATATCAGGGTGGAAACGTTCCTCGTCAACGCCGGCTTTCGCCGTGTAGATTCTTTCCGCCGGTGCCAGGCCAAGTGAGATGATTTGCCGGTTGACGGCATTCGCAGTGGTGATGATGTGGTCGTTGCCATAGCGCCATACCAGAGCTCTTCCTCCTTTGGTCTTTATGAGGTCGGTGACATGTCTGGAACGGATCACCTTTCTCTTTGTCAGCAGACGTGTCCACAGGCCGTAATAGGCATCCTTGTTGCTGTGGCAATCGAGCAGGTTGATCTGTTTCTGCCGTAAAAAGCGGAGCAGCTGGTAGAGTGTTTTCAGGTTGACTGAACCGCGTACTCTTAAAGTAAAGCAGGGGAGATTTCTCTTTAGTGCTTCATCAAGGATGGCAGAGCCCGGTCTCGCGATAAGCCAGACTTCGTAATCATGTGCGATCAACCACTCCATCTGTTCGATCACGCGCAGCTCCTGTCCTCCCCAGTTCATACTGCTTTCAAAATGGGCTAAACGTAAATTTTGCATTATTGTTTTTCCAGAATGGAGGCATAGAGTGAAACGAGAGAGTCTGTCATGCGCTCTATTGTATAGTGCAAGGCTGTCTGATGTGCATTGGCGCCAAGCAGACGGAGCAGATCGTGATCGTTGCACAGTGCAAGTTTCCGGCCAAGCTGCGAATGCTCTCCGGGAGAAATGACATATCCATTCTCTCCCGCCGAAATTGCTTCACTGGCGCCGACCTTGTCAGAAGTG
>DAOUQU010000187.1 GCA_030625445.1 Gammaproteobacteria bacterium | reverse complement strand
GAGACATAGTTGTGGCAGTTGCGGCATTCGCGGGAGTCGTTGGCCTTCATGCGTTTCCATTCGCTCAGAGCCATCGTCAGGCGATAATCCTCGAACTTCTCCTTGGTATCGATGGTACCCAGCATCTTGTGATACAGCTCGGCTGAAGCCTGGATCTTGCGCTTGACCTTGTAGATCCACTCTTTGGGCACATGGCAGTCGGGACAGGTCGCCCTGACACCGGTGCGGTTGGTGAAGTGCACCGTCTCCTGGAGCTCCTGATAGACATTATCCTTCATCTCGTGGCAGGAGATACAGAACTCCTCTGTATTTGTCATTGCAAGCGACCAGTTGAAACCACCCCACAGGATAACCCCCATCACAATGCCAACCAGCAGTGTCATTGAGGCAAAGCCCATCATTACTCTTTTTTTATGCATTGGTGTCATGACTAATCCCCGATAGATTATCTAAATTATTTGGAAAATAGGGGACAGACCACGGTTTACTTAAACCGGGTATGGTCTGCGCCCTATTTCCGGGAAAACCGTGGTCTGTCCCCTATTTCTAGAAAGTATTCTCGACCAAAGCCGGCGCATCAGCCTGCGGCGTATGGCACTGGCGGCAGAAATAGCGGCGCGATGAGAGTTTCGTCAACACGTTGCCATCACGATCCTTGTAGTGAGTTTCACCGATCTCCGGCGCTTTCTCTTTTTCGTGGTTCTCCTTGTTGTGACATCTCATACAGGTATTCTCCTGCAGACTGACGCGGTCTTTCTCGATGTCATGCGGGATACTCGGCGGCTGCAGATCCCAGTTGCGCTTGATCCCTCCCTGGACCTGTATCGACTTCTTTTTCTCGAACATCTGCGCCTCGACCTCAAGCTTGTTGTCACCACGCAGCGATGCAACCTCTTCACTCATGGCAAGTGGAGCCTGAATCATCATTACGGCTCCCGCCACTGTCGTCAATATCACTTTTTTCATAACAGCCTCCATCAGACCATGTTGAACTGAATCATAATTTTTGTTTAAGTAGCGCTGCGTTCTTCTCCTGTTTGGAGAGCGCAGCTTTGGATTGATCGAATCGCAATCCAAAATGAAACACCTCTTTGCCGCAGATATCGATACAACGTCCGCAGTTGGTACACTCGCCGGAGAGAATGACGGGTGGAATCCCCTTCTTCTCTCCTTTGAGAATCGCCGGTATGATCTGCGGTTCAGGACAAACCACAAAGCACTCGGCGCAGTCATCACACTTGCTGCGGTCATCGGCGCGCACACGAATCGGGCTGACCTTTCCCAGCAGACCGTAAAATGCGCCCATTGGGCAGAGGTGCGTACACCAGCCGCGTTTTGCAACAAACACATCAAATAAAAATATTCCTGCAATCACCAGCCAGCCAACACCCATGCCGAAGAGAATGCCACGATGCAAGATCGAGACGGGGTTGATCAATTCGTAAACCATCGTACCGCTCACTGCTGAGACCAGCAGCACCATGCCCAGCATCCAGTACTTGGTATTGCGCAGGAAGTTGGCGCCTGTCCTGATATCGAGCCGCCTGCGCAGCCAGAAAGAGGCGTCTGTCACCAGGTTGACCGGACACACCCATGAACAAAAGAGGCGGCCTCCAAACAGCAGATAAAATGCCAGGATGATCAATGCTCCTGTAACAGCCTCCGAGGCAATGGCGCCATAGCCTGTCGCCAGCATCTGCAGGAACACAAACGGATCTGTCATCGGCACCACATCGAATAGCAGGCTCGACGAGAGATTGCCCTTGAGTATCCAGATCCCCGCCCATGGCCCCAGCATGAACAGCAGCAGGATGCCAATTTGGCTTATACGTCTCAGAATCAGCCACTTATGCGCCTGCCACCACCCCTTTTTCCTGATCGCTTCAGCGCCGAGAACTGTATACCTGGCCACTAGTCAGCCTCCTGGATGCCCTTCTTGAGGGTATCCAGCGGATTGCTGGAGAAGGGAGTCTCCTGCATGGCGGCATCAGGCGTTGTCATCGCCGGCGCATTCGCCTGATCGAAAATCAGACCCTCGCCCGTATGATCGTAGCGCATCCCTTCCGGCAGGTTGTAGCGATGCTCCTGATCCGGGGTGACCAGTGATTCACCGGCCTCATTTTTCTTTTCCCAGCCAAGCCGGTAGTGTTTACCCAGTTCACCCTTGGCAAGATGCATTGGGAAAATCTTGATTGCCGCTTCATCCAGGATGCAGGCTCTTTCACACAAGCCGCAACCGGTACAGGCATCAGAGTGAACAATCGGGATAAACAAGGCGTGTTTGCCGGAACGCTCGTTATGGCGATAGTCCAGCGTGATGGCATCGCCACGGATCGGACAGACGTTGAAACAGACTTCACAGCGCAGCCCTAAAAAGGCTATGCAGGTCTCCTGGTCCACCACCACGGCAAGCCCCATGCGGGCATCATTGATGTTAGTGAGAGCGTGGTCCAGTGCCCCGGTCGGGCAGACAGGAATACAGGGGATGTCTTCACACATCTCACAGGGATCGGTGCGCGCCATGAAGTAGGGGGTGCCGGTTGGAACATCGTCGCCAACATCTGCCAGTTTAAGAATATTGTAGGGGCAGTCTCTGACACACAAACCACAGCGGGTGCAGGAGGCGAGAAAATCGGCTTCATCCAGTGCGCCCGGCGGACGTATCGCCATGGGCGCCATGGAACTGGCGGATTTGGAGTAGATGCCGATGCCAAGACCCAGCAAACCAACACCACAGGCGGTGCGCGCCGAATCGATCAGAAAACGGCGGCGTCCCTTTGATGCAGGTTTATTTGAAGTCGAATCACTCATAGCGACTACCCGTTAAAAAACAGCAGAAGATGCCGGCGGCAACAGCCGCCGACAATTTCCTGTTGCTTACGCCTTCAACACCTTGCAGGCGCACTTCTTGTAATCCGTCTCCTTGGAGAGCGGATCAGTGGCGTCCAGAGTCAGCTTGTTGACCAGGCGGCCTGCATCAAACCAGGGGAAGAACACCAGGCCCTCAGGAGGTGTGTTGCGTCCACGTGTCTCGACACGCGACAGCACTTCACCACGTCTGGTCTGAACTTTGATCTTGGCGCCGGAACGCAGTCTGCGTTTTTTCGCATCCTTGGGATGCATGTAGACCACGGCATCAGGCACGGCGCGATAGAGTTCTGGCACGCGGCGTGTCATCGATCCCGAGTGCCAGTGCTCCAGTACACGGCCGGTGCAGAGCCACAGATCATACTCCTTGTCCGGAGACTCGGCAGGCGGCTCATAGGGGCCGAAGATGATATTGGCGCGTCCATCCTTGTTGCCGTAGAAGTAGACATCACCCTTGGCGACATCAGGATTGAAGGTCTTGACATGCGGATCATAGCCCTCCCTGAAGCGCCACAGCGTCTCCTTGCCGTCGAGCACCGGCCAGCGCAGTCCGCGCGCCTTGTGATAGGCGTCATACTCCGCCATCTCGTGACCTTTTTTCGGCCCTTCCCACTGGAATTTACGATACTCCTCGAACAACCCCTTCTGCGCATAGTAGCCGAAGTGTTCTGACTCATCATTGTCATAGACGTTGCCGCGCTCATCCTTGACGGTACCCTGCTCATAAGGGAACTTGTTGACCTGGCCATTCTCGAACAGCACGTCGTAGAGTGTCTTGCCGGTATACTCTGGCATCTTCGCTACCTGCTCTTCGCCCCACGCCTCCTCAACGGTAAAACGCTTGGCAAACTCCATCATCTGCCACATATCCGATTGAGATTCACCGGGAGCCTTGACCTGTTGGCGCCAGAACTGGGTGCGCCGCTCGGAGTTGCCGTAGGCGCCCTCTTTTTCCGCCCACATCGCTGTTGGCAGGATCAG
>DAOUQU010000096.1 GCA_030625445.1 Gammaproteobacteria bacterium | reverse complement strand
AGTTTGAACCAGCCATCAGCCTCGATGGAGAGCTCCTTGATCGACAGCGGCTTCAACATAAAGCCGAGTTCATCCAGCGGGATTTCCGGATTGACGGTGGTCACCGGGCTGGACTCTGCCTTCTTATCAGACGCCTCCTCTGCAGATGCGGACAAATTGAGTGCGAAAAACATCAGCAGTGCAACGGCAGGCATAACTGACAGACGATAGAGGTGTTTCATAAAATTTCTCATAAGGAAGGGGATTTGATGATTATCGACCGGGGCGCTAAAGCAGCAGCAGGCGTTTCAATACTTTCAGAATTTCTTTGAACGGCAGCTGCGTGACGCCAGCCGCAACCAGAGGCAGAAGGGCTGCGGCCGAGACAGGAAGCAGGCCTTCGCGGTTAAGTAAAAATACGGAAAGTTTGCGCACACTCACCAACACTTTGGACGGATCGGGGATCTCCCCTGCGGACGTCTGCTCAGCATCCTCTGCGGCACTGATGTTTTTACCCAGCAGTTCACGTTCGGCTGCGCGATGATGTCGTGTTGCCTGGCTGCTGTAGATGAGCAGCGTGCGTTCCTTCAGCTCGGTGAGCGGCTTGCGGAATGCGGCAAGAGGGTAGGTGAAGAGCGCCAGCATGAGCAGCAACCAGCCGCTCATCAGGTAACCATAGGTCACCATGCTGAGGGTGCTATCCAGCAGTTGATGGGCGATTGCAGCTCCCAGTACGCAGCTTAAAGCGAAGACAAAAGTTACATAAGCATTAGGATACTGACCGAGAAAAGCGAGCCCACCATGACCGTCCGGATGGGTTGCGATGAGGCGAAGATCAAGCGCCGCCAGCTCGCGCAGCAGCGTGGACCACACATACAACCGCCACAGACCGCGCATCAGCAAAAAAATGAAAATCGGATTGCTCACTACCACAACCCACCAACCGGACATGGTCAGCAAGTTACCATGCTGTGAAAGCTGCACGGCCCAATATGCAGTGTCTGAACCAAGCAACCGTAAATAGAGGGCTATAGAAACCAGGAGTGCGATTCCCAGGCAGATTGCCTCGGCTAAACGCGCATCGCGTCGCTTGAGCGCCCTGGTGACTGCCCGGGCGGCAGCATCAAAAGAGCCTGGCGCCAGAAGCGGCGCCCTGGCAAATTGCTCCAGATGCTTCTTCAGCCGCACCTCGACCTGCTTTTCCATGAGGATAAAGAGAGCAACAGCAATGAAATATTTGGCCCACACCCGGGGATCCAGCAGGAAGAGGCTGTCGGCGTATGCTCCGAAAGCATTGCCGGCGAGAATGCTCAACAGCAGCGGAACACACCAGGCAAGTGCAACGAATATCACAGCTCTTGTGCCTGCGCGGAACGCATCCTCATGCAGCAGGCCGAGTCGTCGCTGCAGTTCATAGAATGGTCCGCCGCGGGCGGCAAGAAAATCGCCTATCTCTTTAGTGTCAGGCTTCATTGCTGATACAACTCTCTTTTTCAACTATAGAATGCCTCCGCCATCCCCGCATTCACCGGCATGACGGATAGCATGGAGAGGCGCATGCGCAACTGGCTGTACTTACTTGACAGCCTTCTTAGCCGCTTTTTTGGCCATGCCATCATCGTCACGGCGTTTTTCCAGCGCGCCCTTCTCTTCAATGCCGGCAGCATCTTTAGCCGTATCTTTGGCAGCCTCTGCCGGGGAACAGCGCCCGCCAACACCTACCGTGGCCTTTGCTGCCGCACTTTTCGCGGCCTTTTCCGCTGTACAGTCAGGATCCACAATGCCTGCGCAGGAATATGCGCTCGACAGCGACAGTACAGCACCTATCAGTAATAAAGAATACTTTGATTTCATGGTAATAACTCCTCGGATAATTAGTTCTGTCAGGTTACCGTATGCGGCAACCCACTTGATTATTGAATGCTGCACTAAGGAGCTGTCCAATAATAACTTCCCCATTCTGCTTGCCCTGTTGTCCGTCTTCTGCGTTGCAGCAAGAGTTACATAACGCTGCTATGCGCCCCTTGCTGCGTCTTGAATACGAACAACATTGCTGCGCATTATCGGGGAAGTTATTAATGGACAACTCCAAGCGTAATTGCTATGAATTACACAAACAGCTCAGCTGGTAGATAATAAGCAAATTCTGGCATTTTTGTTATGCACTTTTCGCAAAAAGCTGAAATAAAATGGGAATACGGTAATTATCGTGAGGCATCTACAAGCGATATTCTCACCTCTGCTCCGTCATGGATGCTGGAACACAGGTTGCTTACACTGTACGGCAATCTGTAAACCTCTCAGTTCCACTCAAACTGGAGAGTTGATAAATGCTCCATTTTCCTGATACTGTAAAACCCCGGACAAAAAGGATGCCCTTGCACCGTTTAAACCAACAACCAGTATGAAGCACATCGTCAGTTCTATTTTTGGAGTCTTGTTACTGCTTTTCTCATTTTCCGGAGTCTTGCTTGCGGAGGAGATGGAAGCCAGGCGCTGGACGCATCTTCCGACAGGAACAAATATTTTCGGCGCTGCTGTCGTCCATACCAATGGGGATATTTTTCTGGATCCGGTGCTTCGCATCGAGGAGGGAGAAGTCGAGGCTGATACTGTAGTCACCTCCTATCTGCACGCTTTTGAATTGTTTGGAAAATCTGCGCGTATGGATGTCAGGCTTCCTTATCAGCGTGTACGCTGGGAGGGGGTGCTGGATGGAGAGCATCGCAGCGTGCAACGCGAGGGGCTGGGAGACCCAATGCTGCGGTTGTCACTCAATTTTGTTGGAGCACCTGCACTCAAAGGCGAGGCATTCCGTGCTTATCGCGCCTCTCATACAACTAATACCATTGTGGGAGCGGCTCTGGCCGTTACGCTTCCGCTGGGGCAGTATAAAAAAGATAAACTGCTCAATTTAGGGCAGAACCGATATCTCATCAGACCCCAAATGGGATTCGTACATACACATGGTCCCTGGTCCTATGAGCTGACAGGTTCGATCAACTTTTACACTGACAACAATGACTACTGGGGTGGAAAAAAGCGTCAGCAAGACCCATTGTTTCTGTTGCAGACGCACCTGATCTATACCTTCAAAAACCGTATCTGGAGTTCCATGAGTGCAGGTTATGACTGGGGCGGAGCTTCTACAATTAATGGTATTGAAAAGGATGATGACAGGCAGGACGTGCTCTTTGCATTCAGCACGGGATTTCCCGTTACCAAAAAATCAAACATCAAGTTTGCCTACATAGGTGGACGTACACAGGAAGATATTGGATCAGATACCGATAATTTTGTCCTCTCCTATTCAGTCAGGTTCTGAACGATCATGAAAAATTCTCTGTTGCGAAGAGTGGATTGACAACAGCAGATCACTTGACTATCTTGCCAGGAATCCCCCTCTCACCCCTGCTCTTCACATCAAAGGGGAGTGTGCATGCTGCTATGCAGTCATCGTTTAGTTTGCTTCTCTATATCTTTCGCAATAAACTTGCACTTGTGAATGACAAAATATCAATTGAACAACAATAATCTCGGTGGAGTTTCAATATGGAACAAACTTCTTTTCTTTATCAGTATCCCATCTGGGTCAGCGGCCTGCTTTTTCAGGCGGTCCTGCTGGCGGCGCTGGGAATTGGATTCCTGATTGGCAGGCAAATTCTGAAATCCAAAAAAACAAGGGTACATCGCAGCAGAAGCGATGTTGTACTCACCGGGATGTTCGCCTTGCTGGGACTTATTCTGGCATTTACCTACGCTTTTTCACTGAGCCGCGCTGATGCCAGAAAACAGGCGGTGATGGAGGAGGTAAATGCCATCGACACCGCATTTTTACGTGCTGACATGGCTCCTGAGCCCGTACGGCAGGAGCTCAAAACACTACTGCTCGAGTACGAGAAAACACGAGTCATCAGCAATGATGATTTAAAGGATAGAGCGACTTTGCGTCTAAGTTTAAAACGATCATTGGAGATTCAGGGGAAACTGTGGCCTACCGCACTGAAGAGCATCGCTGCCGGTTCGTCAGCAGGACCAACAGAGATCTCTATTCTTCACTCTATCAACGCAGTTCTGGACGCCCATACCAGGCGTGTCGTCAATGGATTCGACCAGTTGCCGACTGCCGTTCTGATGCTGATGCTGATGATTGCTTCAGGCGCACTTGGTATCGCCGGATACAATTCCGGAGTTGCGGGACATGAGGATCGATGGGGTCTGAGGGTATTGTCCTTGCTGCTGGCTATCGTCATGGTGCTGATCATAGATTTTGACCGCTCACATGCCGGTTTTGTTCGCGTTGACCAGCAGCCCTTGATCGATTCCATCAACAGCATGGAGTCTCAGCTCAAGCCAACGGGATAAGGGATTCAGGGATCCTAACCCGTTTCCATATCCATGCAGTCGTAAGGAGTGACCACGGCTGCGATTAAGGACGATAGTCGCTTCGTGTAGAGATGTTGAAAAGGCTTCCGCCTTTTGTCGCAGCCACAGGCAGCTCCTACAAAAGCCTGTAGCCAGCTGAATAGTTACTAATTTTGAAACTGCAGTTGACTTTTTGCCATTTACTACCACTCTTAGTAGTAGAGATAGGAGAAAATGAGATGAAAGTTACCGAATCCAGACACCCGACAAAGTATTGGCATGCCATTGAGCATGATCGTATTCAATGTGACCTCTGCCCGCGTTTCTGCAAGTTGAAAGAGGGGCAGAGAGGGCTCTGTTTTATCCGCAAAAACGAACATGGTGCTGTGATTCTGACATCCTATGGACGCTCCAGCGGTTTCTGCATCGATCCCATTGAGAAAAAACCGCTGAATCACTTCTACCCCGGATCAGCAGTGCTCTCATTCGGCACTGCAGGCTGCAACCTTGCCTGCAAATTCTGTCAAAATTGGGATATGTCCAAGTCTCGCGAGCTGGATACCCTGATGGACCGGGCATCACCCGGGGCTATTGCCCGCACGGCTGCAGAGCATGGCTGCCGGAGCGTCGCCTATACCTACAACGATCCGGTGATCTTCCATGAGTATGCTATCGACACGGCGCTGGCCTGCCGTGAAAAGGGGATCAAATCTGTTGCCGTTACCGCCGGATACATCAACCCGGAGCCTCGCCAGGAGTTCTTTGCAGTCATGGATGCTGCCAATGTTGACCTCAAATCATTCAATGAAGATTTCTACCACAAGCTGACAGGAGCACATCTGCAGCCCGTGCTGGAGACACTCGAATATATCCATCATGAGACCGATTGCTGGCTGGAACTGACCACACTGCTGATTCCAGGCGAGAATGACACAGACAAAGAGCTGCACGAGATGACCCGGTGGGTCGTCGAACATCTTGGCCCCGATGTGCCGATGCACTTCTCTGCATTTCATCCAGACTGGAAAATGAGGGATACGCCACCCACGCCGCCTGAGACATTGACACGTGCGCGTTCAATCGCCATGCAGAATGGCATTCATTACGCCTTCACCGGCAATGTGCATGACGAGGATGGCGAAAGCACCTACTGCCATAGCTGCGGAACACGTCTGATAGGCCGCGACTGGTATGTCATCACCGACTGGAAACTGACAGCTGATGGCTGTTGTCCGGAGTGTGGAGAGAAGTGCGCGGGCGTGTTTGAAGCCAAACCCGGAACCTGGGGTGCTAAACGTCTTCCAGTGATGATTGCCGAGGGAGAGAGGGATGAGGAGTGAGTGGTGAAGAGTGAGGAGTGAGGATTGAGGACTGAGGATTGAGGACTGAGGCAAAAAAAACCGCATCAAATGATGCGGTTTTTTTATGCTGAGATAGCGACTGGATCAGGAAACTTTAGGATCCAGTTCGCCCTTTTCGTAGGAGACAAACATCTTCTCCAGTGAGGTCGCTGTCAGCTTGTCGGCGTTGCCGGCAGCTCCAAACGCTTCAAAGCGCGCCTTGCAGATCTCCATCATGCCGTCTGTGGCTTCCTTGAGGAACTTGCGCGGATCGAAGTTGGAGGTGTTCTCCGCCAGGTGACGACGCACCGAGCCGGTCGACGCCATGCGCAGGTCGGTATCGATATTGACCTTGCGCACACCGTGCTTGATGCCTTCAACGATCTCCCCAACAGGCACGCCATAGGTCTGCCCCATGTCACCACCATAGCTGTTGATGATCTTGAGCCACTCCTGGGGTACGGAAGATGAACCATGCATGACCAGATGGGTGTTCGGAATACGCGCATGAATCTCCTTGACGCGATCGATGCGCAGGATGTCCCCGGTTGGCTCCTTGGTGAACTTATAGGCGCCGTGAGAGGTGCCGATAGCGATCGCCAGTGCATCGACCTTGGTTTTGGCGACAAAGTCAGCTGCTTCATCAGGATCTGTCAGCATTTGATCCATCTCGAGGATCACATCAGCGCCGACGCCATCCTCTTCACCGGCCTCACCGGTTTCGAGTGAACCCAGGCAGCCCAGTTCGCCTTCGACAGAGACGCCGCCGGCATGCGCC
>DAOUQU010000372.1 GCA_030625445.1 Gammaproteobacteria bacterium | reverse complement strand
AAAACAGCGGTCAAAATCACCATCCCAGGCGATGCCAAGATCCGCCTGATGTTCGACAATGGCATCAATAGTCGCCTGGCGATTTTCCGGGAGGAGGGGGTTCGGAATTCCATGCGGAAAGGAGCTGTCTGCTTCATGATGAATCTTGATGAATTCGACAGGAACGCCGCATGACGCAAAATGCGCCTCGATGGCATCGATGACATGCCCCGCCGCACCATTGCCTGCATTGACCACCAGCTTCATCGGTTTGATCGCCGTGAGGTCGATATAAGTCATCAGATGGGCAACATACTCTGCCAGCAGTGATCTGCTGGAGTAGTGGCCGCGCCGGCTGCTGTCTACCGGCGCAAACTGATTCTTTTCGGCCAGCCGTTTGATCTCCAGCAGACCATTTTCTCGACTGATTGGCCTGCTGCGGCTGGTGACCAGTGGCTTGCCTTTGTAGTCGATAGGGTTGTGAGAGGCGGTGACTTCCACGCCGCCGTCGAGGTTCAGAAAGGATGTAGCGAAATAGATCTCTTCCGTGCCGACACAGCCGATATCGATGACATTCACACCGCTATCCAGAAGCCCGTCCGCCAGGGCCATCTTCAGGGCTTCACTGGTGGCGCGTACATCGCCACCAACGACAACAGCGGCAGGCTGCATGGTTTCTCCATAGGCGCGGCCGATTCGATAAGCGATCTCTTCATTCAGTTCATCGCCCAGCCGGCCACGAATATCATACGCCTTAAAACAGCTTAGTTGCTTCATGATGAGTTGCTCAAAAATGGGATTGCTTCGGATAACTCTGAGTTATGGCTTCTCTTGATCACGACCATAGATATCTTCAAAACGCACAATATCATCCTCCCCAAGATAGCTGCCTGACTGGACTTCAATGATATCCAGTGGAATCTGGCCGGGATTTTCAAGCCGGTGTTTTGTGCCGACAGGGATGTAGGTGGATTCGTTTTCCGAGAGCAGAAAGGTCTTGTCATCACAGGTGACTTTTGCGGTGCCATTGACGACGATCCAGTGTTCCGCCCGGTGGTGGTGCATCTGCAGCGACAGGCTGGCGCCGGGCTTGACCGAGATACGTTTGACCTGGTAGCGGTCGGCTATATCAATGCCCTGGTAGCAGCCCCATGGGCGGTGTACGCGGGCATGCACATCAATTTCATGACGCTGATCGATGCTGAGCTGTCCCACCAACTCTTTCACTCTCTGCACCTGGTCACGGGGAGCTACCATGACCACATCGGCTGTATCGACCACCACCAGGTCTTCGATGCCTACGGTTGCCAGCAGGCGGTTGTCTGATCGCAGATAGCAATTTTTGGAATCAAGGGCAAGCACATCCCCCATTGTGACGTTGCCTGCTTCATCTTTCTCGCCGATCTCCCACAGGGCAGACCAGGAGCCAACGTCATTCCATCCGGCATCCAGGGGGATTACCACGCCCTCCTGTGTATGTTCCATCACCGCATAGTCGATGGAGTCGCCGGGACATTGTTCGAATGCATCAGCATCCAGACGAATGAAGTCCATGTCGCGTCCGGCTTTTTTATAGGCCTTTTTGGCGGCTTTCAGCATGTGAGGCGCGAACTTTTTCAGCTCTTTGAGAAAACGGGATGCACGAAACATGAACATGCCGCTGTTCCAGAAATAATTTCCTGATGCGATATAGCTTTCTGCTGTTGCTTTATCGGGCTTTTCCACAAAGCGCTCTATCTGCATGGCGCCGGCGTCATGCTCTAATCCAGCACCCCCCTTGATATAACCATAACCCGTTTCGGGGCCGGTGGGCACAATCCCGAAGGTGACCAGGTGGCCTTGCTCTGCCAACTGCTCCCCTTGCTGCAGAATCTGGTGAAAGGCGGCGATGTCGTTGATGACATGATCGGCCGGCAGG
>DAOUQU010000259.1 GCA_030625445.1 Gammaproteobacteria bacterium | reverse complement strand
CTGCCCTGAACTGATCCAGGCCCCCTCCCGGCCGCAGCGTTATGTCAAGATATCAACCGCCATCATGCAGGCGCTTCAGGCGTTTACACCGGATATCGAGATCTTCTCCGTCGATGAGGCTTTTCTCGATATTACCCGCTGCCAGCAACTGCTTGGCTCTCCAGCGGTGATTGCCAAACAGGTGAAGCAAGCTGTGCTGCAGACATCCGGCATCCTCTGCTCCGTTGGACTCAGTGGCGACAAGACCACTGCAAAATATGCTGCAAAGCTGCATAAGCCGGACGGCTTGACTATCATTCCGCCGTGGGAGGCGGAAGAGGCGCTCAGAGATGCCCCGGTCACGGCGCTGTGCGGCATCAACAAAGGGATTGGCGCCTATCTGCAGCAGCACGGCGTGAGCTATTGCGGGGAGATGAAAAACATTCCCGTCAGCGTTTTGGCGCGGCGCTTTGGCAACCCCGGACGCCGTATCTGGCTGATGGCGCAGGGAAAGGATCCCGAGGCGGTGATCACAGAGGTCGCAGCGCCCAAGAGCATGGGGCATGGCAAGGTGATTCCTCCCGACACCAGGGAACGCAGCGTACTACTGACCTATTACAGGCACATGAGCGAGAAAGTGGGATATCGCCTGCGCAAACATCAACTCAGGGCACAATCCTTTTATATTGGCCTCAAGAGCGGGCAGCAGTGGCTAAAGAGCCGAAGCAGAGTTGCCGAACCGACAGATGACGGTGAAGTGATCCATATCCAATGTATCGCGTTTTTAGATCGCTATTGGCATGGCGAGGGCTGCTACCAGGTGCAGGTAACCGCGCTTGATCCGCAGCCAGCGCAACAGCAGCAGGGTCTGTTCGCCGTCGACAACAGCAAAAGAGAGGGCGTCAACAGGGTAATGGATGCCATCAATGAACGCTACGGTGAATACACACTGACCCCGGTGCGCCTGCTGGAGCGTTCCGATATGCCCAATGTGATCGCACCGGCATGGAAGCCAAACGGCCATCGGCAAACGATCTGAGCGGGTGAAATATGTGCGGCGGCGTCTTTTTCAGACATAATAACGAGGAGTATCGCTACTACTTCCCGAATCCTGCTGCGCAGCTGCCTGTCAGACAGAAAGACGGGATGACCATTCTGCTTCCCTGGGGAAGGCGTCAGCAGCAGCAAGGGTTCCTGCCCCTGGGTGGATGGGCGCGGCTGGAGTCGATCTATGCAGGGCGCTGGGAGCGTTTTTTTCCAACTCCCGTCAAACTTCCCGTGTCACAATTCATGGAGAAGGATATCGAAGGCGCCAGCCACTGGTTCGATATCACCAGCGGCAAGTGGATCCAGGGACTTGTCGCCAGAAACAACCATGAGCAGCGCGTCTATGTGGTTACCGTCGAGCCGCAGGATGAAGAGGCCGTGCATGAACGCTGGCCACGGATTTTGGCGGGATAAAAGAAGAGGCCACGAACCACACGAAAAACACAAACAATCAGTTGCATGAGCCTCTTGCAAAACTCCAAAATTTGTCATTCCGGCGGGGCCTGTGCCGGACTTGATCCGGTAGCCGGAATCTATAGAATCAACCACTTACAGATCGAGAAAATGGATTCCGGCTAAAAACATGCCGGAATGACGGAGTTTTGCAAGAGGCTCGCATGTTTTCGTGCCTTTCGTGGTAAAAACAGAGCAGAGTTTGATCAGGAAACCCCTGAATAAGTCCATGGGATGGGGGTTCGGGGGAAGGGCAAACAAAATGACCGATGTAACACACTTGATAGCTACCCCTTCCCCCGTAGAAAAACTTGTGGGAATGCTCTGCTCGAGGAGCGGAGCGACTTGATCAGAGCTTTCTCAGGCGTTTTTTGTCTGCTCTTCTGCAATCTGCTCGCGCACCTTGGCCATATCAAGATCGGATGCGCGTTCGACGACATCCTTGAATGCCGGTTCGGGAAGGGCGCCAGCCTCACTATAGATGATGATCTGTTCACGGAACATCATCAAGGTGGGAATGGAACGAATCTGGAAGTGAGCGGCAATCCCCTGCTCCTCTTCAGTATTCACTTTTCCAAAGACGATATCAGGGAACTCTGCGGAAATCTTCTCATAGGTTGGCGCAAAGGATTTGCAGGGACCACACCACTGTGCCCAGAAATCGACAATAACAAAATCATTGCTATTGATGGTCTCTTCAAAATTCTCTTCGCTCAGTTCAATAACCGCCATAGTCTCTCTCTTCTTGGAATTGCTTGTACCTGTCAACAAAACAAAACCCCGGCGCACCGGGGTTTTGTATCAGACAACGAATCAGGTTAACGCTGAAATTCAGGTCCAGTTGGCAAAGTTGTCACTGCTTTTCTCTTCACCATCGGTATATCCAGCTTCATAAGCTTCGGTTACACGCTGCTCTTCACGCTTGGGGTTTTGAAGAAAACCTGCCTGCCAACCCTGAATGTACTCCTCATTAACATTCATTCCTTCCATCTTGGTTACAGCATCATAATAGCTCTGGTTCATAGTCCAGTTCTCCGAGTTAAATCATCACAAAAAACATAGGTCATGCTGGTACATGGCCGTGAAAAAATCGCCGCAGGAAAGCTCCCTGCGAATCTGATTAGAATACTTGGTTTTACTAATAAATGCCAATGTTTTTGATCAAAATGAGTTGATGAATTGCAATTACCATGATCAATATCAGGTAGAAGAGATCTCATTCAGCAATAGAGGTAGAATAACTTTACTTGAAACCCCTCACCCTAACCCTCTCCCAGAGGTAGAAGGGATTATTCGGTTAGCGCCATAAAGAGTTTCGACAGCTTCTCCGGCAGGCGATCGACATGGTCGATAACCATGTATTGCCGGCCAAAAATATCGCTGACATACTCGTCCGCATTTACAGCGCA
>DAOUQU010000007.1 GCA_030625445.1 Gammaproteobacteria bacterium | reverse complement strand
CCCAGGCAATTGACTGGGTGGTCGTCAAGGAGTCTGTTCTCTATATCTCCCACAGCCATAAAACCTATGCAGACTCTTCAAGGGGTATGAATGCCTATATCACTGCCATTGATCTGAACAGTCGCAAGCTGCTGTGGCGGTCTGATTCGTTGGTCTCCAATGCGGCCAATTTTGTTGTTATCGGCAATACTATTATCAGCGGATATGGTTTCAGTGCGGAGCCCGACTACCTTTACCTGCTCGACAGTTCAAATGGCAAGCAGATTGAGAGGATCGCACTGCGGACAGGTCCGCAATATATCATCAGCAAGGATGAGCAGGTTTTTGTCAGAACTTATAATACAGACTATGTTTTCAGGGTGATGCATCCGCAGGAGGTGTCGCAAGAGTCGCCGCCAGAGATGTCTTCAGAGAGTCAGGAAGATTCGGAAAACTTTTCTGATTCTCATTGAGTCGATGCCCCTCTATCTGTTACTCTTTTATCCCGTCTGATCATCATCCTGCAAGACGGTACAAAATTCCATGACAAAGTATATTTTTATTACCGGCGGCGTAGTCTCATCTCTTGGAAAAGGCATAGCCGCAGCATCCCTGGCTGCTTTGCTGGAGGCACGCGGCCTCAAGGTCAAGATGATGAAGCTCGATCCCTACATCAATGTTGATCCGGGCACCATGAGCCCATTTCAGCATGGCGAGGTATTCGTCACCGAAGATGGCGCTGAAACAGATCTCGATCTGGGACACTATGAGCGTTTTGTGCGTGCAAAGACCGGCAAGAACAGCAACTTCACGACCGGACAGATCTACGAGAGTGTGATTCGCAAGGAGCGCCGCGGCGATTATCTGGGGGCCACGGTGCAGGTTATTCCCCATATCACGGATGAAATCAAGCAGGCGATTCTGCTTGGTTCACAGGGCGCCGATATCTCCATGGTTGAGATTGGCGGTACAGTCGGCGATATCGAGTCGCTGCCATTCATGGAGGCGATTCGCCAGATGGGGATTGAACTGGGGCGTGAGCGGGCGCTGTTCATGCATTTGACGCTGGTGCCCTATATCGCCACCTCCGGAGAGATCAAAACCAAGCCGACACAGCACTCGGTCAAAGAGCTGCGCTCGATCGGCATTCAACCGGATATATTGCTGTGTCGCTCTGACCGCCCTGTTCCTCTGGGTGAACGCAAAAAAATCGCCCTGTTTACCAATGTACCGCTGCGGGCGGTTATCTCAGCTGTCGATGCAGATTCGATTTACCGCATCCCGCTGCTGCTGCATGCCCAGGAACTGGATGAGATTGCGGTCGATCAGTTTGGACTTGAACTGCCGGTGGCGGATCTGTCGGAGTGGCAGGAGGTTGTCGATGGTCTTGACCATACAACGCATGAAGTGACCATCGCCATGGTTGGCAAGTACGTGCATCTGACCGAGGCCTACAAGTCACTCTCGGAGGCGTTGATTCATGCCGGCATCAAGACGAGCGCCAAAATCAATATTGAGTATGTCGACTCCGAGAAACTCGAGAGCGATGGTACGGATATTCTCAAAGGCATGGATGCCATTCTGGTTCCCGGCGGCTTTGGCGAACGCGGTGTCGAAGGCAAGATAGCGGCGGCAAACTTCGCGCGTATCAACAAAATCCCCTACCTCGGCATCTGTCTCGGCATGCAGGTTGCAGTGATCGAGTATGCACGCAATATCGCAGGCATGAGTGACGCCAACAGCTCCGAATTTGATCCGCAGAGTCAACATCCGGTGATTGCACTGATCACCGAGTGGACGACTTCAGATGGAACCACCGAGAGACGCGACCATACCACGGATCTTGGCGGCAGCATGCGCCTGGGAGGACAGGAGTGCCAGTTGCTGGAGGGAACGCTTGCACGGAAGGTGTATGACAGGGTCTCTGTCATCGAGCGTCATCGTCACCGTTATGAATTCAACAACGACTATCGCAAGGTGCTGCAGAAGAAGGGGCTGCGCATCGGCGGCATCTCTGTTGACGGAGAATTGGTCGAGATGGTCGAACTAACCGAGCACCCCTGGTTTCTCGCCTGCCAGTTTCATCCCGAATTTACCTCGACGCCAAGAGACGGCCATCCGCTGTTTACGGGTTTTGTTAATGCGGCGATCGAGCACAAGGAGAAACCGTCATGAATCTGTGCGGCTTTGAGGTTGGCCTGGAGCATCCCTTTTTCCTGATTGCCGGTACCTGCGTCATCGAGAGTGAGGGCATGGCGCTGGATGTTGCCGGAGAGTTGAAGGAGATTACCGGCAAGCTGGATATTCCCTTTATCTACAAATCATCCTTCGACAAGGCGAACCGCTCTTCGCACGTCAGTGAGCGCGGGCCAGGCCTCGAGGCGGGATTGCAAATTTTGGAGAAGGTAAGGCAGCAGATCGGGGTGCCGGTGTTGACCGATGTCCATGAAGATACCCCGCTGGGTGAGGTGGCCGATGTGGTGGATGTGCTGCAGACCCCTGCATTTTTGTGCCGTCAAACCAACTTTATTCAAAGCGTGGCCAGTCAGGGTATAGCAGTTAATATCAAAAAGGGGCAGTTTCTGGCTCCATGGGATATGAAACACGTGGTCAACAAGGCGCTGGCTACCGGCAATGAGCAAATCATGGTGTGTGAACGCGGCGTCTCGTTTGGATACAATACCCTGGTTTCCGACATGCGGGGCCTTGCCGTGATGCGCGAAACCGGATGTCCGGTGGTGTTTGACGCCACCCATTCAGTGCAGCAGCCTGGAGGGCAGGGGAGTAGCTCAGGCGGCGAGCGGCAACATGTACCGGTACTGGCGCGTGCTGCAGTGGCTGCAGGTATCTCCGGCCTCTTCATGGAGACCCATCCCGATCCTGAAAAGGCGCTCAGCGATGGCCCCAACTCGTGGCGGTTGGATCAGATGGCTGAATTGCTGCAGACATTGAAGACGATTGACTCGGCAGTGAAATCAGCAGGATTTATCGAAGATAGTTTGTAGGGGAGATAAGGCGTCTTTTTGCGGCCTCCATGGATGGAGGAAGTGCAATAAGATTGTAAGGAACAATTATTGCCGCATACACCAGAGAATTCTAAGCTCTTACGCTGCTAAGTAATACTGTTATTACGAGCGTAGCGAAGCTTCCGCGTCCTGCTTATACGCCCCTCACCTACATCCATGTAGGCGAAGTAATCTCAAGCAGATTGCCGCGTCGCTTCGCTCCTCGCAATGACTTGGTGGATGCGCTAACGTTTATCCCCTGACGGATTCAATATACAAGCATTTTTTACGATAATTAATTTAAATTAATCAAATAGATAGGAAATAAACATGTCAGAGATTCTAGATATACGCGCTCGCGAAATCCTCGATTCACGCGGCAATCCGACCGTTGAGGCGGATGTCATCACCGCTGATGGCGCTATCGGCCGCGCGATAGCGCCATCCGGCGCATCCACAGGTTCGCGTGAAGCGCTGGAGTTGCGTGATGGCGACAACAGCCGTTACCAGGGCAAGGGCGTTCTCACGGCTGTCAACAACATCAATACCACCATTCTCGATGCCGTGAAGGGGATGGATGTGATGGACCAGGAGGCGCTGGATCAGCGCATGATCGATCTCGACGGCACTGACAACAAAGCAAATCTCGGCGCGAACGCCATCCTGGCCGTCTCGCTTGCAGCAGCGCATGCATCGGCGCAGGAGCAGCAGCTGCCGCTCTATCGTTCGCTGTCGGACGGCCCTTACAAAATGCCTGTGCCGATGATGAATATCATCAACGGCGGCGAGCATGCTGACAACAGCGTCGATTTTCAGGAGTTCATGATTCTGCCAGTCGGCGCACCTTCGATACACGAGGCTGTGCGCTACGGCGCAGAGATTTTTCATGCGCTGAAATCGGTACTCTCCGGCAAGGGAATGAACACCGGTGTCGGCGACGAGGGCGGCTTTGCGCCGGACCTTCCATCCAATGTTGCGGCCATCGATGTCATTCTCGAGGCGATCGATAAAGCAGGCTTCAAGGCGGGAGAGGATATCTACCTTGGACTCGACGTAGCGGCTTCAGAATTCTACAGCGACGGAAAATATCAGCTCAAGTCAGAAGGCAGGGAGTTTGACTCGGCCGGCTTTAGTGATTTTCTCGCAAGCTGGGTTGATCAATACCCGATCCTTTCGATTGAGGATGGACTCGACGAGAGTGACTGGGATGGCTGGAAACTGCATACCGAGCAACTTGGAGAGCGCATCCAACTGGTTGGTGATGACCTCTTCGTTACCAATCCGAAAATCCTGCAGGAGGGCATCGACAAAGGGATTACCAACTCCATTTTGATCAAATTCAACCAGATTGGAACCCTCACAGAGACCCTGGCGGCGATCAAGATGGCGCACGATGCCGGTTATACCTCGGTTGTTTCGCACCGTTCCGGTGAGACGGAAGATACCACCATTGCAGACCTGGTGGTTGCCAGCAACGGCGGGCAGATCAAGACCGGTTCACTGTCACGTTCAGACCGTGTCGCCAAGTACAATCAGTTGATGCGCATCGAGGAGCAACTCGGCAGCGATGCCACTTACGCAGGACGTTCGGCATTTCGCTGGCTGGATTAATAGCACTCCTTTCCAGGTAATATTTCCATGTTCAGAAGGTTGCTGATTCCGGTGCTGATTGTTCTGTTTGTTGTTCTTCAATACAAACTCTGGGTTGGTGAAGGGAGCCTGGCTGAAGTCGCAACACTGGAACGTGATATTGAAGTGCAGCAACAGGCTATCGAAGAGATGAAGAAGCATAATTTGGCAATGCAGGCCGAGATCGACAGCTTCAAGAAAGACCAGGATGCGGTTGAAGAACGTGCACGTTCAGACCTGGGGATGATTCGTGAAGGCGAGATCTATTTCCAGATTCCTGACAAGGGGGATAAGCCATGACTCTGTGGTGCGTGATGCCTGCAGCCGGGGAGGGCAGGCGCATGAAGAGCAGCACCCCCAAGCAGTATCTGCCGTTATCAGGAAGCAGCGTGATTGAGACCACGCTGGCTACGCTATTAAAAGTTCAGGACCTGCAGGGCATTGTCGTCGTGCTTGATCAGGATGATCCATACTGGGAGCAGACGCAGTTTCACGATCATCCGCTGATCCATATAGCGCATGGAGGAACTGAGCGTGCCGACTCCGTGCTCAGCGGACTGGAGTCTCTCCTGGGGATGGCTACCGAGGATGACTGGGTGATGGTGCATGATGCGGCACGCCCCTGCGTGCGCATCGAGGATATCATCCGCTTGCAGTGGGCCTGCGAACAAAATCCGCATGGCGCCATACTGGGCATGCAGGTCAGGGACACCATGAAAGTTGCTGATCAGCACCAGTCGATACAATCCACGGCGCCCCGCGAAAATCTATGGCATGCATTCACACCGCAGATGTTCCCCCTTGGTATGCTCAAAAGTGCGCTTGAAGCAGCCCTGGAGAAGGGAGAGAGCATCACCGATGAAGCCAGCGCGATGGAGATGGCCGGTTTCCATCCGCAGCTGGTGCAGGGAGAATCCGACAATCTGAAGATTACCAACCCCTCCGACCTGGCGCTGGCAGATTTCTATCTGAGACGAAGAGGCGAGAGAGAGTGCGAATAGGGCACGGTTTCGATGCGCATCGCTTTGCAGCGGATCGTCCGCTGATACTTGGCGGCGTTACCATTCCACATGAACAGGGGCTGGAGGCCCACTCTGACGGTGATGTGCTGATTCATGCATTGTGTGACGCATTGCTGGGCGCTGCAGCACTCGGCGATATCGGCGCCCACTTCCCCGACAGCAGTGACATCTATGCCGGTATCGACAGCCGCATCCTGCTGCGTTCAGTCATCGACAAACTTGGTGAGCATGGCTGGCAAATCGGGAATGTCGACATGACGGTCATTGCTCAGGCGCCGAAGCTTGCACCTTACATCCCGAAGATGCGTGAAACCCTCGCACAGGATATGAAAGTCGATCTCTCCGCAGTCAGCGTCAAGGCCACGACAACAGAAAAAATGGGCTATGTTGGCCGCAAAGAGGGAATTGCCGCCCATGCGGTTGCCTTGATTGTTGCGGCGTCTTCATAAATCCGGCACAGGTTCCTGGCGGTGTTGATTAATCACCCTCATACCCCGCCAGCACCTGCAAAAAGACCTCGCCATAGGCATCCAGTTTTTTCTGTCCGACACCTGAGATGCGCTCCATCTGCTGCAGGGTTTGCGGACGATACTCCATCATCTCCATCAAAGTGGCATCGTGGAAGATCACATAAGGCGGCACCTCCTGTTCCCTGGCAAGTTCGGTGCGCCTGCTTCGCAGCGCATCCCATAGCTCTGCATGGGCGCCGTTGTAGGCGGGTTTAGGTTTTTTGGTTGCCTTGCGTTCTGGCTTCTGCTCTTTGCGCAGTTCCAGAGTGTGTTCACCCTTGAGCACCGGACGGCAGGCATCGCTGAGCCGCAGTCCACCATGTCCCTCCGGATCGACGTCAAGCAGCCCCCGGGCGATCAACTGACGATAGAGCCCCCGCCACTGGGTAGCGTTGAGTTCATCGCCGATGCCGTAAGTGCTGATTTGATCGTGACCAAAGCGCTGTATCCGGTCGTTGGACTTGCCCAGCAGCACATCGACCAGGTAGCTGACGCCGAAGCGCTGGCCGGTGCGGTGTACACAGGAGAGTGCCTTCTGCGCCGACACCGTGGCGTTCCAGGTCTCCGGCGGATTGAGACAGGTATCGCAGTTGCCGCAGGGTTCATTCATCTGGTCGCCGAAGTAGGCCAGCAGCGCCTGGCGCCGGCAGCTGGTGAGTTCGCAGTAGCCCAGCATGCGCTCCAGCTTCTGCGCCTCGATGCGTTTGTGCGCCTCATCGGCATTTGAGATGTTCAGGAACGAACGCAGGGTGACGATGTCCTGGAGTCCGTAAAAGAGCAGCGCCTCCGCTGGCAGGCCGTCGCGTCCGGCGCGACCGGTCTCCTGATAGTAGGCCTCCAGGCTCTTGGGTAGATTCAGATGCACTACGAAACGCACATCGGGTTTGTCGATGCCCATGCCGAAGGCGATGGTGGCGACGATAACCACTGCATCCTCGCGCAGGAAGCGCTCCTGGTTGGCAGCGCGATCCTCTTTGGATAGTCCGGCGTGATAGGGGAGGGCATTGACCTCCTGTTCTGCAAGCCAACGGGCAGTCTCATCCACGCGGCGGCGGGAGAGGCAGTAGACGATCCCCGCCTCTCCGGGGTAATCGAGCTTGATGAAGCGCAGCAGCTGCTGGCGCGCATTGCTGCTGTTGGCCGCCACCCGATAGCGGATGTTGGGGCGGTCGAAACTGTTGATGAACTGCTGCGCCTTCTCCAGTCCCAGACGTTCGATGATCTCCTTGCGGGTGGGAGCGTCGGCGGTCGCGGTGAGCGCTACCCTGGGTACATCCGGGAACTGCTGGTGCAGCGCCGAGAGCTGGATATATTCAGGGCGGAAGTCGTGGCCCCACTGGGAGACGCAGTGCGCCTCGTCGATGGCGAACAGGGCGATGCTGACATCCATCAGCAAATTTTGAAAACCCGGAGTCATCAGCCGCTCCGGCGCCACGTAGAGCAGATCCAGTTCGCCGCCAAGCAGCTCTCTTTTAATCTGTTGAGCCTGATCCGCATCGAGCATGGAATTCAGCGCCGCAGCTCTGACGCCCACCTGGCGCAGTGCAGCAACCTGATCCTGCATCAGGGCGATCAGGGGTGAGACCACGATAGCCACGCCGGAACGCACCAGTGCGGGGATCTGGTAGCAGAGCGACTTGCCGCCTCCGGTTGGCATCAAGACCAGCGCATCACCGCCCTGGATCAGGGTCGATATCACCTCCTCCTGGGAGGTGCGAAAGCTGTCGTAGCCAAATGTCTCACGGAGAAGTTGCAGCGCCTGGCCGGATTCCTGTTTCATGCGCCGATTATCGCATACCAAAGGATCAAAAGTAGTCTGGAAAGCGAGATGATTCTGCTATTCTTACAATTCATGGTTGCATGTAGCCGCAACCAGCTCTTTGCTGAAATCAAACCATTTCGCATGAATACCCAAACCTAAAACCTGGAACAATGGCTTCGATACTGTTCATCGTTAAAAAAATCATCTCGATGCTGCTGATGCCGCTCTCGATTGGATTGATACTGATCCTCATTGGCATCTATTTTCTCTATAAAAAGAACTTTAAAATGAGCAGGATCTTTATGATCTCCTCGTTTTTGTGGATAGCCGTCATGAGCTATACCCCCTTTTCGGAAATGCTGTTGAGTCCGCTTGAGTCGCAGTATCCCGCGCTAAAGGAGTTTCCGAAAGATATCGGCTACGTGATGGTGCTGGGAGCAGGCCATACGACTAATGACAAACTGCCGATGACCTCTCAACTGGGCCGCTCGGCCATGTTCAGACTCGCTGAGGGGATCAGGATTTTTCGCCAGCTCGACGATGCAAAACTGATCGTATCCGGATATTCCGGACTGGATCCGACTCCGCATGCGCTGATGCAGAAAAAGATGGCTGTTTTGCTCGGAGTCAGGGAGGAGCAGATCATTGCCCGCTATGCGCCGAAAGATACAAAAGAGGAGGCGGCCGACGTTAAAAAGATTCTCAATAAACGGGACTTTATCCTGGTAACGTCGGCTTCCCATATGCCAAGGGCCATGGCGATTTTCAATGAAGAGGGGTTGTATCCCTATCCTGCGCCAACGTACCACCTGGCGAAACATGCAAGTGACGATTTCCCCATTCCGGATGCATGGGGATTGATGAAGAGTGAATACGCCATGCATGAATATGTGGGGAAGCTATGGCTGGAGATCGTTAAACTGGTAAAATAAAAAGTTGTTCAACGATAACGCTCCTCTCTTCCCACTGGATGACACATTAAACTCTAAACTACCTTTGAAAGTTTCTGAAGGATGCCAGGCCAGATAATGCTGATTGAATAATCGGACGATCAATAGGGCCTTTTCCCTCTGTAATTGCCCGGAGGGTTGTAGTTGCAAACCCATAGCTGTGATTGGTCCCGGCAGACTGCCTTGGCGCAGCCGATCTCCTGTGTATCGCGCCACACTATCTGGGTGTAGTGCCCGCATATTTTACCCCGCCGGCAGTTGTTGCTTCGATAGCGATAGTCACGCCTCTCGTCAGCCCATACGTTGGTGATCATTTCAGGCGTCATGTGGTAAAGCTCAACCCGCCCATTTGACCAGCGTGTCGGACCAACCCATAAGAGATTTTCGCCATATTGCTGCGTGAACCTGCCATTGCCTGGCCGGTGCTTCATGTGGCAGTTGTTTGTTCTTTGCAGATGATTTGCCCATTGCCGTGCATAGCCAGCCAGTTGCGGCGACCATTTGAGGGGAGGCAGACGATGTTGTGAGCGAACGGCATTGTGAGCGGGGAGGAAATCTTCAATGGCTTCATTGCCGGAGAGAGGGAGAGTGATAGATGCCAGGGAAGTCTCTGCTGTCGTACTGCAGCTGCTGATGGCCAGAGCTGCTGCAAATATCAGGGTATAGCGAAAGATGATTTTCATGGCATTCAAAGGTTACAAAGTTTGCAGTAAAAATAACAAAAAAAGTCACAGATTGCAGTAAAAAAGGCTTGCAGTTGCAAAGGCTCGATTAGCGTTTTGCCAACTGCCAACTATCTCTTCATATAGCCACAAGCACCCGTACAGCTTCCACGTCAGTAGAATTGGGAAGTTATTTTTGGACAACTCCTTAGTTCAGTAACGCTTCGAGCTCACCCTGCTGGAGAGGGTGCTGCAGCACGCCGTGCAGGGGATAGATATTGTTGAGTTGCTCAACATACTGATATTCCGGGCGACTGACAAAGACGATGACCCTGGCGGTTGGCGCATATTTCGGCAGACTGGTGAGCAGCACGTCGAGATTACTGATATGCACGCCGGCATAGTTGTTTCCATAGCCGTAGAAGAATTCAGCCACAATGAAATCCGGAGCCTCCCTCTTTAACAGCTTGAGCGCATTGCGAATGGAGTTGACCTTGTGCTCGCTGATATCAAGCTGCTGGTAGAGGCTGGATAAGCGAGGGTGGGTTGGCGATTCGATAATTGAAAGCAGTGACGACATCCTGGAGCTTATTTGCAAGGCGTCGAGCGATGATAATAGTCATACTTGTGCAACCGGGATGTCAATGCCCATGCTTTTTGATGGGAGAGGGGCTCACGCTGTGGAAAAACGATTCTGACATAGAGATCCTTGCAGTGGTCGACGACGATGGATTGCAGCAGTCTCTCGGCAGCTTCAAGTGTCATGGGAGGTGAAAACTCACTATCGCCAGGGCGTTTGACGATAAACCTGTCATCACCAAGCTGGCTGGTATAGCGGAAGTCGACAACATGTTTGTTCTTGCTGCTGCGCGCAGGTTTGACGAGCTTGTCATATTTGACTCTGAGATCTGAGTAGTCATCCTCCAGGCCTGACAGATCCTCCTGTGAACTACTCAATGTCTGCCGCAGTGCTGCAATATTGGCGGTGATGCTCTCATTCTTCTGCTGCAGGCTCTCCGCCAGGGTGCGCTTCCCACTCAGTTCATTCTCGCTTCCTGCGAGCTTCTCCTGCATGGCGCTGACAGTGTCATTGAGCTTTGCGAGCAGCTGGTTGAGGCGGGCGGTCTCCTGCTCCAGTTGAGTGCGTTCATCGGTGAGTGAGTCGATAGAAGCAAGATGCTGTGTTGCCGTCGATTCATGTTGTGACGTCAGCTGCTGTGCTGCACTCAGCTGTTCGGTGGAAATCCCCAGTTTTTGCTGGATTTCACGGATTGTCTCGAGAGATTGCTGATGCTGCTGCCGGACTTTTTCAAGCTCCTGTTTCGAGAGACGATGATCAGCTGCGAGTTTCTCTTTGTGCTGCTGAAGCTGAGAGATCTGCTGTTGACTCTCTTCAGTTGCAGATGTGAGTTGTGATACTTCTGAACGGCTGCTTTTCAATGCATCACTGGTTTCAACCAGCTCGGCGCTTACAGTTGCGATTTTCTTGTGTGCTTCATCCAGGGAACCCACTCTCTGTTGCAGCTGTGTACGGGTCTCATCGAGCTGCGAATCTGTTTTTTTCCGGACCAGTATCAACTCCTCGAGTTCGCTCTGTCGGCGTTGCTGCTCTGCCAGCAGCGTGCTTTTCTGCTCTTCCAGCTGCTGTAGATTCTGTTGTACGCTATCAAGCTGTTCCTGTCTCGACCTGAGCTGCTCTTCAAGATCCCTGTTTTTTTCGCTGCTGAGTTGGTGTGCTGAAGTCGATTGCTCGAGCTCCTGTTGCAGTTTTTCCTGCGTCGCCTGCAGATTGCTCTTTTTAAGATCAAGCTGTGTGATATCGAGCTGTTGCTGACGGCTTTTTTCTCTGAGCACTTCAAGAATCTGCTGCAGAGAGACGACTTTTGTGACGTTTTCCTCAAGCTTTTTGGCAAGCACGTTCTTGATTTTCGCAGATTCTGTGGCCTCTGCGGTTGCCAGACGTTCTGCAGCCAGTGTTTCTGTCAACTGCCTGACAAGATCCGTATTGCGCGTAATCAGGACGATCATCGCAAGCAGGAAGATCATCACGATCACTGTCATGATGTCTGTAAACGAAGGCCAGAAGCTCTCGTTATGCTCGCTGCTCTCCCTGTTCAGGCGGAGATCGACAAATCCGTCACTCATCGCTCTCTTTCTCGTGCTCGATGCGGAATCCGTGGCGCAGAATGGTTTTCAACTCCTCCATGTGCGGCGGGAATGCGTCTGTCTGGGTTTTAAAGCTGATAACAGCCTGAGCCATGGCGTGTTCCATGGCGCCAAACTGTTTCTGGGAGTGATCCATCTTTTTGGTCAACTCCTGCAGCAGGCGCAGCAGGCTGGTGAGTTCATAAACGATGTTTTCATTGGTGACCTGGAATTTTGGCGACAGGTAAGCCGTTGTGACCTGTTCAATGCCGCTGACCAGGTTTGTCTGCACATTGGTCAATTTGAGATAGAAGTAACCGAAGTAGAGATAACAGGCAATTGCCGTCATGGTGGTTGACAGCGCCGTTGACATTCCGTGGATGACAAGTCCCATGCCGCTGGAGTCAACACTGCCCTCAAACATGCTGGATGCACCGATCAACGCGATGGAGAGCGAGACGATGGTGCCGAAAACACCGGTCAGTATGAGGACGTTGTTGATGTATCTCGGAAGATTGATCTTGGTGCTTTCGTTGGCGACCAGTGTTGATGCCAGGGCGCCGTGATTGATCGGGGTGCGGCTCTCATAGAGGCGCTGCATCATCAGGTAGCGGGTGCTGATCATTCTCCTGGCGCTCATCTCCTGCAACGGATTGTCCGGATCTTCCTGCATGTTTTCTATGAAGGTATTGAGCGCTCTCTCTTCACGCGCATAGCCGAACAGGGCGATGATGATGCGGAATATACCGAGAAAGAAGAGCACCAGGATGAGGCTGTTGATAATGATGCCCACATCGGAAAGCTGGTTGGTCAAATAGATATCCTTGATTTTTCCGTATTGCCATGCAATCAATGAGACGACAACGATGCCGGACAGCAGCATTTGCAGCAGTACTGAGCGGCTGTAGACACGACGAAACTGTATGAGCTCCAAGATGATACTCCGGGATGATAAAGGCAGGAATTAATTGGCCAACATTTTACCATAAACTTGTGAGCGGAGTGTCTGCCCGGAATAATCGAACAGGACTCACAATCGGTGAGAAGATAGGCTATAATTACAAAACTTCATGGTATTCGTGAGCTTTATGATTTTTCTTAAAGTATATTGTTTTAAGTAGACACTAGGAATATACTTTATATACTAGATATATATAGAGAAATTCCACTTCAAGTTTGTAAAATCTGAAAAATGAGTTCTGAGTGGGTGGCGGATCAATGAAAAAGTTACTTCTACTGTTTAGCTTGCTCTTTTATTCTCTCCTGAGTGAGAGTGTTGTTGCGGGCGCCACCATCAATGGCGTGCGCAGCTGGACAGCACCTGAACGCACCCGACTGGTATTCGATCTCTCCGAGCCAGTGAAGTACAAGGTCACCCGGGCTTCCAACTCCTTCTCGCTAAAATTGCTGATCTCTCAGAGTCGACTCAAAGCGGAGATTCCGGCCTTCAACAAGCATAAAGTCATTTCATCTATCGCAACGAACCCCCTGAATACAAAGAGTGTCGAGATTCGCTTCAAACTCAAAAAAGCCGTCAAGGTCAAGAGTTTCCAACTCGACCCGGGGGGGCGTTACGGTTATCGCCTGGTACTGGATCTCTATGAGCGGGAACGAGGCGACAAACCATACAAACCAAAAGCGGCGAAGAAACAAACACGAAAGAGTCATCAGAAGCAGACTCCAGCTGCGAAGGTCAGCAAGCAGATTCTGGTAAAAAAAGAGACGAAAGCGGTGAAACAGGAGCAGCCTGTGCCGCCTGCAGCCACAAAAAAAATGCGTGGACGGGACCTTGTCATTGCCATTGACGCCGGACATGGTGGTGAGGACTCCGGCGCCAAGGGCAACAACGGGACTTATGAAAAAGATGTGGTGCTGGAGATCGCCAAAAATCTGAAAAAGCTGCTGGACAAGGAGGGGGGCATGCGCGGCGTGCTGGTGCGCAAGTCAGACTACTATATACCCTTGCGTAAACGTATGGAGATAGCGCGCAAGCATCATGCGGATTTCTTTGTCTCTATTCACGCGGATGCTTTCCCTGATTCGTCAGCCAGTGGTTCATCTGTCTATGTGCTGTCGAACAAAGGGGCCTCCAGTGAGGCTGCCCACTGGTTGGCAAAGCGGGAAAACCAGGCTGATCTGGTTGGCGGTGTCAGCCTCGATGACAAGGATGATGTACTGGCTTCCGTGCTGCTGGATCTCTCCCAGGCGGCCACCAGGCAGGTGAGTCACGAGGTGGCGCAGATGACAGTCAGAAACCTGCGCAAAGCCGGAAAAGTGCATTTTAGAGAAGTTCAAAAAGCGGGTTTTGCGGTTTTGAAATCACCGGATATTCCATCGATGCTGGTGGAAGTAGCTTTTATCTCCAATCCCATGGAGGAGAAAAGACTGCGTGACCAGGAGCACCAGGAGAAATTTGCACAGGCTATTCTTGCAGGAATCCGCCGCCATTTTCATCAGGCGCCGCCTCCGGACAGCTGGCTGGCAATGCGTCACAAACGAAAAATCCGGGGAAGGCAATATGTGATAGAGCCGGGAGATACGCTTTCTGAAATTGCACAGCGTTACCAGGTAAGCCTTTCACGCCTGAAAGATCTCAACCAGCTTGGTCAGAATGATATTCGCGCAGGTCAGGTTTTGAAGATTCCTGCCGAGAGTTGATCCGGATCAGCTAAATGGAGTGATGATGGCTACACTGAAACTTCGCCGTGTTGCAATTGACACATACAAGGAGAATGTCGCCTTTCTGCATCGTGATTGCGAAACCTACCGCAGCGAGGGTTTTCAGGCGCTGAGCAAGATCGAGATTCACAGGGATGAGAACAGAGAAGAGAACGGCGTGCCGGTCATCGCAGTACTCAATGTGGTTGATGACGCCAGCATCACCCAACCCGGAGAGCTGGGCCTCAGTGAACAGGTCTATGCACAACTGGCGTTGCCGGATGGTACGCCGGTATGCGTTGCACAAGCGACTCCCCCTGCTTCCCTCAAGGCAGTTCATCGCAAGATAGCCGGAGAACTGCTTGATTTTGAAGAGTACCTTGAAATCACACGGGATATCGTTGAGAACCGCTATTCAAGGATCGAGATGGCTGCGTTTCTGGTCTCCTGCTCGCAACATGGTCTTGAGCGTGAGGAAGTATTGAGTCTCGCCAGAGCAATGGTGGAGACAGGCGATCACCTCGACTGGGGTGAGTCACTGGTCGTGGACAAACACTCTATCGGGGGGATTCCGGGTAACCGCACCTCCATGCTGGTGACGCCGATTGTCGCTTCTCACGGCATGCTGATGCCCAAAACATCCAGCCGCGCCATCACATCTCCGGCTGGCACTGCCGACACCATGGAAGTGCTGGCAAACGTCGATCTTGATCCCCACAGACTACACGATATCGTCCAGCAGCTGCGCGGCTGTCTGGCGTGGGGTGGTACTGCAAAACTGGCGCCGGTGGATGATATCCTGATCTCGGTTGAGCGTCCGCTCTCCATGGACTCTCCCGGGCAGCTGGTCGCCTCAATTCTTTCCAAGAAAGTTGCAGCAGGCGTTACCCACCTGCTGATCGATATTCCGCTCGGACCTACCGCCAAAGTGCGCCACCGGGCAGACGCATTGCAGCTGCGTAAGCTGTTTGAATATGTCGGCGACAGGATGGGGCTGCACCTGGAAGTGATGATTACCGACGGCGCGCAGCCCATCGGCAGGGGAGTCGGGCCGGTGCTGGAGGTGCGTGATGTGATGCAGGTTCTGCACAATGATCCCGAGGCCCCACGCCCCCTGCGTGAGAAGGCGCTGAGACTGGCCGGACGTATCCTGGAGTTTGATCCCGATGTGCGGGGCGGCCAGGGTTATGTGATTGCCAGGGATATTCTCGATTCCGGGCGGGCATTGGCGAAGATGCAGGCGATTATTCAGGCCCAGGGAGCAAATCAAAGCTTGCAGCTTCCCGGCCGCCTGCAATTTCAGGTGACATCGCCCGGTGATGGTGTATTGACCGCTATCGACAACTTGCAGGTTGCGCATATTGCACGTCTGGCCGGCGCCCCGATCGACAAGGGAGCCGGTGTTGATCTGCACAAAAGGCCCGGTGATTCTATACAGCAGGATGAGCCTCTGTATACGATCCATGCTGAATTTCCGGCAGATTTTAACTTTGCCAAAGAAGCAGCGGAAATTGACAATGGATTTCAAATAGAGAGTTCTTTTGCACAGTTGTAGAAGATTGGGCTGGATGCGCATATGACTGATATATCAAGCTACAACATGATTTTGAGCGCACTGTAACCCAACTACCTGCCCGGAGTTATTAATGCATTACTATGATAGCCAGGCGAATAGTGACGGATTGCTGCTTGGTTTTCCGGAATACCGGGAGCCCGCTGTACGCCTGGCAAAAGCTGCCGGTCTCTCCTATGCCGAGGTGGATATACACAGCTTTCCCGATGGTGAAAGTCGACTGCGCCTGCCTGAAAATATGCCGTCAAAGGTAGCCTTCTGCCGCAGCCTTGATCAGCCCAACGGCAAACTGCTGGAGCTCATACTGGCTGCGGCCGGCGCCAGGGAGCAGGGGGTGGAGCATTGCACCCTTGTTGCACCCTATCTCTGCTATATGCGCCAGGACAAGGCTTTCCTGCCGGGAGATGTCGTCAGTCAGCGCATTATTGGAAAGCTGATCGCCGAATATTTCACCGAAGTGCTGACCATTGACGCGCATCTTCACCGTATCTCACATCTCTCTGAAGCCATTCCTTCCAGGGTTGCAATGAACCTGAAGGCGACACAGCCCATGGCGCATTTTCTCGCCGCTCAGCTCGAAAATCCTCTGCTGGTCGGTCCTGATCAGGAGTCAGAACAGTGGGTTGCTGCGATTGCAACATACGACAAGCTGGATTACGTCGTGGCAAGCAAGCAGCGCTTCGGCGACAGGGATGTGGTGGTGAAACTTCCGCCAGCTTCGTATCAGGGGAGGGATATCGTGCTGCTGGATGACGTGGCCAGTAGTGGGAGAACCCTGGAGGTTGCAGCCAGGGAGCTTGAGTCCCATGCACCGGCCTCCATTTCAGTACTGGTGACGCATGCCCTGTTTGTCGGCGATGCACAGCAGCGATTGGCGGCGGCAGGAGTCGAAAACATCTGGAGCTGCGATAGCGTCTCTCATCAGAGTAATGCAGTGCATCTTGACGAAATGCTTGGGAATGCACTGGCCGCTATTTTTGCCGGAGATGCATGATACTGCAGGCAGTCTCGCAGAAAGTTGGGCGTGGTAGTGCATCCTATTTATGGCACAATGCGTGCATGAAATCCGAATCTGAATTCTCATCTGTAACTTCCCGTCGAATCCATGCACTGCCAACGGTACTCGTCAACCAGATTGCGGCCGGCGAGGTTGTCGAGCGCCCGGCATCGGTGATCAAGGAGCTGGTTGAAAACAGCCTCGATGCCGGCGCTACACAGATCGATGTCAGCGTGGAGCAGGGCGGCATCAAGCGCATGCAGATCCGCGACAACGGATCAGGTATTCATGGCGATGACCTGGCACTGGCGCTGTCACGCCATGCAACCAGCAAACTGGAGAGCCTCGAAGAGCTGGAGCGTATCAGCAGCATGGGCTTTCGCGGTGAGGCACTCCCCAGTATCGCCTCTGTTTCGCGACTCACCATGACATCAAAAGCCCGGGGGGAGGATCAGGCTCACTCGATCACCTCTGATGGCGAGATAATGCCTGCCGCCCATCCGCAGGGAACAACGCTGGAGGTGCGGGATCTTTTCTACAATACACCAGCGCGGCGTAAATTCATGCGCACCGAAAAGACCGAGTTCAGGCATATTGATCAACTGCTGCGACGTTTGGCTCTGTCACGTTTCGATGTCGCTTTTTCACTCACCCATAATCGTCGCCAGATTTTTTCACTGCCTGCTGTTTCCCAGGCGGCCGGTAATGATCAGCGCATTGCCAGCCTGCTGGGGCAGGGCTTTGTAGACAATGCGCTCTGTTTTGAGCATGAAGCCGTGGGATTGCGACTTCGCGGTTGGGTCGGGCTGCCCACATTCTCCCGCTCCCAGGCCGATATGCAGCACTTTTTTGTCAATGGACGCATGGTGCGCGATAAACTGGTGACACATGCCATTCGCCAGGCCTACCGGGATGTCCTGTTTCACGGGCGTCATCCGGCCTATGTGCTTTACCTGGAACTCAATCCGGTACTGGTGGATGTCAATGTCCATCCAACCAAGCATGAAGTGCGTTTTCGTGAAGGCCGCCTGGTGCACGATTTTCTGTTCCGCACCCTGCATCAGGTACTTGCGGATGTACGTCCGGCGGATCAGAGCAACACGCCG